>JANJUA010000165.1 GCA_024710825.1 Solirubrobacteraceae bacterium | reverse complement strand
GCGTGGCGGCGAGATGAGCCCGCGCCTGCTGTTCCTGCTGAGCGCCGCGCGCGCCCGGCGGCCGCTCGGCCGCGGACGGGACGCGCACGATGCGCTGCTCGCCGCCTCGCGGGCGGCGCCGCACGGGTCGCTCGCTCTGGTGCCGGCGGTCGTCGCCGCGTGCGCGCGGGGGGGTGAGCTTGCGCCGCGGGCGGCGGGTGGGGGCGCAGCGACGCCGCTCACCGCCGCCCGGCGGGATCCTCGTGCGCACTGCGATCCGGCGCGTTAGGGTTCGTCCGGGACGGCATGGCTTCCTCCTGCGCAGCGCACCGGACGTGGTGACCGCCCCGCTCCTGCGGGGTCGCGATCGGGAGCTGGCGGAGCTCGACGGCCTGGTGGCGCGCGCTCGGGCGCGGCGCAGCGGCGCGCTGGTCGTGTCCGGCGAGGCGGGCGTCGGCAAGACCGCGCTGTTGGACCGCCTGGCCGCACGCGCCGGGTCGAGCCTGCGCCTGGCGCGGATGGCCGCGGCGGAGGCGGAGGTGGAGCTGCCCTACGCCGGCCTGCAACTCCTGTGCGGGCACATGATGGACGCCGCCGAGCGCCTCCCGGATGCGCAGCGGGAGGCGCTGGAGGCGGCGTTCGGGGTGCGTGAGGCCGGCGAGCCCAACCCGTTCCTCGTCGGGCTGGCGGTGCTCGGCCTCATGACCGAGGTGGCGAGCAGCCGGGCGCTGCTGTGCGTCGTCGACGACGCGCACTGGCTCGACGAGGTCTCGGCCCGCGCCGTCGCGTTCGTCGCGCGTCGCCTCGAGGACGAGGGCATCGCGATCGTGCTGGCGACCCGCGCGGTCGACGAGCGGTTCGGCGACCTCCCGCAGCTCGTGGTCGAGGGCCTGCGCGACCGGGACGCCCGTGAGCTGCTGCGGCTGGCGCTCCCGGGGGCGATCGACGGCCGCGTCCGCGACCAGCTGATCGCCGAGTCGCGCGGCAACCCGCTGGCGCTGCAGGAGCTGCCGCGCGCCCTCAGCCCGGCCGAGCTCGCCGGCGGGTTCGCCCTGGCCCGCTCGATGCCGCTGGAGCGCCGCATCGAGCAGAGCCTCGTCGCGCGGCTGGAGTCGCTTCCCTCGTCGGCGCGCACGCTGCTCCTGCTCGCCGCGGCCGATCCCACGGGCGATCCGTGGCTGCTGCGCCGCGCGAGCGCCGCTCTGGGCCTGGGACCGGAGACCCGCGACATCGCGGAGCAGGCCGGCGCGCTCGTGTTCGGAGCGCGCGTCGGCTTCCGCCATCCGCTGGTGCGGTCGGCGGTCTACCAGGCGGCCTCGCCGGAGGACCGCCGCGCCGTCCACGCCGCCCTGGCCGAGGCGACCGACGTCGACCGCGACCCGGATCGCCGGGCGTGGCATCGGGCGAGCGCCACGCTCGTGCCCGACGAAGAGGTCGCCGACGACCTCGAGCGCCTGGCCGCTCGCGCCAGGACGCGCGGCGGCGTGGCGGCGGCGGCCGCGTTCCTGGAGCGGGCGGCCGAGCTGTCGCCCGCGGCGCCGAACCGGGCGCGGCGGCTGGTGGCCGCGGCAGGCGCCATGCACGACGCGGGCGCGCCCGACGCGGCGCTGCGCCTGCTCGACGCCGCGCGCGACGAGCCGCTCACCGAGCTGCAGCGGGCGCTGACGGCCCGGCTGCGCGCCCGCGCGGAGTACGCGCTGCGCCGCGACGGCAGCGCGCCGCGGCTGCTGCTGACCGCGGCCCAGGGTCTCGAGCCGCACGATCCCGGGCTCGCGCGCGACACGTACCTGGAGGCCCTCAGCGCCGCGCTCAACGCCGGCCGGCTCGGCGACCCCGGCGTCGTGGCCGACGTCGCCGAGGCGATCCTCGAGGCCACCGCCGACGACGCCTTCGAGCGTCCGCGCGACCTCGTGCTCCGCGGTCAGGCGCTGCTCGCGACCACCGGGCAGGCGGCCGCGCTCGCGACCATGCGCCGGGCGTTTCGCGCGTACCTCGAGCAGCCGACTGACGCGGGCGAGCTCTCCTGGATGTGGTTCGGCTCGCGGGCGGCGCAGGACCTCTGGGACGCCGAGGCGATGCGCACGCTCGCCGGCCGTCAGGTGGAGCTCGCCCGTGCCGGCGGCGCCCTGACCGTGCTCTCGATCGCGCTCACCCAGCTGATGGTCGTGCGGATCTTCGACGGGCGGCTGGACGAGGCCGAGGCGATCTGCGACGAGATCGACGGCATCCTGAGCGTCACCGGCCATCCGCTGCCTCAGGCCGGTCGCCTGTTCGTCGCCGCCTACAGCGGCCGGGTCGAGGAGGTGGAGCGTCGCGCCGCCGAGCTGCGCGCCGATGGCCATGCGCGGCGGGAGGGCTATGCGCTCAGCGCTGCCAACCTCGCCGAGGCCGTCGCCTACAACGGCGTCGGGCGCTACGCCGAGGCGCTGGCCTCGGCTCGGCGGGAGCTGCCGCACACGGCCGAGCTGAGCCACGCGATGCGGGCGCTGCTCGAGCTCGTGGAGGCGGCGGCGCGGACGGGGGAGCGGACCCTGGCTGAGGATGCTCTGGAGCGGCTTGCGAGCGTCACGCGGCCGGTGGGCGCCGGCGACTGGGCGGAGGCCATGGTGGCGCTGGCCGAGGCGCAGCTCCGCGACGGCGAGCGGGGGGAGGCGCTGTACCGCAGGGCGATCGCCGGGTTCCAGGCCGTCCGCGTCCCGATGCTGGTGGCCCGGGCCCGGCTCCTGTACGGGGAGGCGCTGCGCCGCCGGCAGCGAAGGGTCGACGCCCGCGAGCAGCTCAGGGGGGCGTACGACGTGCTCGCGGCCTGCGGGTACCACGGCTTTGCCGAGCGCGCCGCGCGCGAGCTCGCGGCCACCGGCGAGACGGTGCGCGCCCGTACGCCCGATGCCGTGGACCGGCTCACCGACCAGGAGCTCAACGTGGCGCGCCTGGCCCGGGAGGGGCTCACCAACCGCGAGATCGGCGCGCGTCTGTACATCAGCGCGCGCACCGTCGAATACCACCTGCGCAAGGTGTTCTCGAAGCTGGGGATCAGCTCGCGCGCCGATCTGAAGGGCGCGCTCGCCGATCGGCTGCCCAGCTGACCGCCCATATCCGTCGGGAGCGGCAGCGAGAGCCTCGCGGCGTTGGCGTAGGTCGTCGGGTGCTAACGTTGTTCAGCACTGAGAATGTTGTTCAACATGTTGAATGGACGGCGTGATGAAGACGATTGAGCACCACCTGGCGGGATCTCCGACACCGGGCGACGGCACGCGTCGATCGCCGGTGTGGAATCCCGCGACGGGCGAGGTGCAGGCCGAGGTGCTGCTGGGGGAGCCGTCCGACGTGGACCGCGCCGTGCAGGCGGCGAAGGGCGCCCTGGCGTCGTGGAGCAACACGTCGCTGACGCGGCGCGTGCGGATCATGTTCGCGTTCCGCGATCTCGTCCATCGGCACGTCGACGAGCTGGCGCGGATGGTCGCGTCCGAGCACGGCAAGGTCGTCGACGACGCCAGGGGCGAGGTCGTCCGCGGGCTCGAGGTGGTCGAGTTCGCCTGTGGCCTCCCCGAGCTGGTCAAGGGCGAGTTCTCCGACCAGGTCTCGACCGATGTCGATGCGCACTCCTTCCGCCAGCCGCTCGGAGTCTGTGCCGGGATCACGCCGTTCAACTTCCCGGTGATGGTTCCGATGTGGATGCATCCGGTGGCGATCGCGACCGGCAACACGTTCGTCCTCAAGCCGTCCGAGCGCGACCCCTCCGCCTCGACCCTGATCGCCGAGCTCTACGCGGAGGCCGGCCTGCCGGCCGGGGTCTTCAACGTGGTGCAGGGCGACAAGGTCGCGG
>JANJUA010000428.1 GCA_024710825.1 Solirubrobacteraceae bacterium | reverse complement strand
CGCGACTCCTGCCGCAGGCTCGATCTGCGGTCGAGAGTCATCTCGGATCGATCGGGGGGCATCGGGGTAGGGTGCCCGCATGGCGCCAGAACAAGAAGGCATCACGCAGCGGCTCACGCGGTCGGGCGAGGATGCGCTCGGCAAGCTCACGCAGGACCTGCTGGAGAACCCCTTCGTCATCGGCGCGCTGTCGCGCGCGTTCGAGGCCCGTGAGAAGGCGGCCCAGGCGCAGGAGGTGGCGATGGGCGCCCTCAACATCCCGTCCGCCTCCGACCTCGAGCGCCTGACCCGCCGCCTGCGCTCGGTCTCGCAGCGGCTGGAGGGCCTGGAGGACGGCGTCGACCGCCTCGACGGCAGGCTCGCCGGGCTCAGCGCGGTCGCGGGCGTAGAGGCGCGGCTGGCCGGCATCGAGGAGGCGCTCGACGCGCTGCGCCGTCAGGTCGGCGAGCTCGTGGCCGCGCTCCCCGGCGCCGCGGCGCCGCACAGGCGCGAGCAGGAGCGGCTCGAGGTCGCCGCCGACTGAGACCGACGCCGATCCGCCGGACGTGTGGCGGGTCGGGTCGACTCAGCGACGCGGACCTGCCCCGCCCCGCTCCGTCTCGACGGCGAGCAGCGCCGCGGCGCCCGCACGGCCGACGGCCTCGCCCGCCTCGTCGACGGCCTCGACGTCCATCGGCTCGCGCGCCCCGGCCGCCAGCTCGGCGGTCACCGTCAGCACGCACGCGGCCGCGAGCCCGCGCGCGCCCGCGACGCGGAGCACGGCCGCCGCCTCCATCTCCACCGCGACGGCATCCGCCGGCGCGGACCGCTCGCCGCCGTAGAAGACGTCCGTGGTCAGGACGGGACCCGCCACGGCCGCAGGTCCCGCGGCGTCGCGCAGTCGCTCGAGCAGCTCCGCGTCGGGGGCGACCCGTTCGCCCGCGCCGAGCGCCCGGCTCGCGCCGTCGGCGCAGATCGCCTGGGTCGCCACCACCAGCGCTCCGAGGCCGACGTCGGACCGCAGCGACCCACAGGTGCCCACGCGCACGAACCGCTCCGCGCCGAGCTCGGCCAGCTCGTGGACGACGATCGCCGCGCTCGGCCCGCCCATCCCCGTCGCCTGGATCGTCAGCGGCTCGCCGTCCTCGGCCGTGCCCGTGTAGCCCCACAGCCCGCGGTGGTGGTTGAACATCAGCGGCTGCTCCAGCAGAGCCTGCGCCAGGTGGAGCGCCCGTCCCGGATCGTCCGGCAGCAACACGCGCGGCGCGAGCGACGCCGTCGGGCGGAGGTGTATGGGATGCGCCATGCGGCGCCGAGCTTAATGAGCGCCCGTGGGGGTGGGCGGGTCCGATTCGGCGGCGACGGCTCCAGTGGCTGCCGCAGGCGGCTCCGCGCCGCCTCGGCACCCCTAGAATCCGCACGATGCCCGACCGCAAGCCGACCCGCGCCGAGGCGGTGCGCAGCGCCGTGGACGAGGCGTTCTCCGCGGCGGCCGGGCAGGCGCAGACGACCACTCGCCGCGCGCAGGAGCTCGTGGACGAGCTGACCCAGGTCGCCGGCCGCGTCCAGCAGGCGGTCGACGACCTGCGACCCGCCGGCGCCGACGAGGTCCGCGCGCTGCGCCGCGAGGTCCGCGCGCTGGCCGAGCGCGTCTCGAAGCTCGAGCAGGGTGCGCGGAGCGCACCGGAGGGGAGGGAGTAGGCATGGCCGCGCCGCAGTTCGCTTCCGAGGACGAGTTCCGCGAGGTGATGGATCGGGTCTTCACGATGATGAGCGAGGATCCCGACATGGGCCCCAAGCTCCGTGACGCCGACGTTCCGCAGCGCTTCGAGATCGCCGACATGGACGCCGTCGTCAACATCCGCGCCGCCCTGCCCGGGGAGGACGGCAACCTCCACTGGGAGTGGACCGACGACGTGGCATGGGAGCCCCGGGTCCGCATGGAGATGTCCAGCGAGACGGCCAACAAGTACTTCCAGGGCAAGGAGAACGTGGCGATGGCGATCGCCCGTCGGCGCATCAAGACGGGCGGCGACGTCAAGGCCGCCCTGGCGATCATGCCGCTCACCAAGCCGCTGTTCGAGCGCTACCGGGCGATGGTCGCAGACGAGTACCCGCACCTCGTGGTCTGACCGGGAACCGACCGCGTTGACAGCGTCGACCCACCGGAGTAGACCTGAGTCCACGAAGCAGGCATCAGCCCCGGGCACGCCGAGCGCGTCCCGGCTGAACACGCGGGCAGAGCCCGCTGGCGGCGGGAACACTCCACGCGAGGTCCCGCCGTCTTCATGACCGAGGCGCTCTCGTCCGCCGACGTCGCCCGCCGGGCGGGCGTCGCCCCGGCCACGCTGCGGCGCTGGGTCGCCACCGGTGTCATCCCGCTGCCCGCCGGCCACTGGACGCCCGCGCTCGCCGCCCAGGCGCGGATGGTCGCGCGCCTGCGCGAGCGCGGGCACACGCTCCCGGAGATCCGCGAGGCGATCGCCAGCGGGCGCCTGGCGTTCGGCTACGTCGAGGAGCTGTTCCCGTCGGCGCAGCATGGCGTGACCGTCGCGGAGGCGGCCGCGCAGGTCGGGCTCGAGCCCGCGCTCGTCGAGCGCATCTACCGCACCCTCGGCTTCAGCTCGGGGTCGCTGGAGAACCTCACGGAGGACGACCTGCGGTTCCTGCGCTACGGCGCGGCGGTGCTCGACGCCGGCCTCCCGCTCGTCGCCTTCCTCCAGCTCGCGCGCGTGTACGGGCAGGCGATCGCCCAGGTCGCCGACGCGGAGGTGCGCCTCGTCCACCTCTACGTCCACGAGCCGCTCATGCGCGACGGCGTCCCGGGGCTCGCGATGGCCGAGCAGATGGAGAGCCTCGCGCGCGACACGCTGCCGCTGACGTCGCCGATCATGGAGCACCTCCACCAGCGGTTCCTCCAGCATTTCGTCGAGCAGGACGTCATCGGCCACATGGAGACGGACTTCGGGTCCGAAGCCGGACTCGACCTCGGCCGGCTGCACGTCGCGATCGCCTTCGCCGACCTCGCCGGCTACACGCGCCTGACCGAGGAGGAGGGCGACGAGGAGGCGGTCGGCGCGGTCGAGCGGTTCATCGATGCGGTCGAGGAGACGCTCCCCGACGACGCGCGCATCATCAAGACGATCGGCGACGGGGTGATGGTCGTCGGCGGCGACTGCGCGGGGCTGGCCGACTGGGCCGTCGGCTTCCAGGCGCTCTACGACCACCGCCCGCGGCCCCGGATCGGCGTGCATGCCGGCGACTGCGTCTACCGCGACGGCGACTACTACGGGCGCGCCGTGAACCTCGCCGCGCGCGTGGCGGCCAGGGCGGCGGGCGGCGAGGTGCTCGTCACCCGCCCGGTCGTCGACGCCTCGGCCGGGCACCTGGCGTTCGAGCGGATCGGCGAGGTGCGGCTGAAGGGCTTCAGCGAGGCGACCGAGCTGTTCACCGCGGCGCTCTCGGATGCCTGAGCTCGAGCGGCGCGTCCGGGACGAGGGCCTGCTGCGTCCGGGCGCGCCGGTCGTGGTGCTGCTGTCGGGCGGGCGCGACTCCGTCTGCCTGCTCGACCTCGCCGTGCGGATCTCGGGGGCGGTCCGCGCGCTGCACGTGGACTACGCGCTGCGCCCTGAGTCGGCCGAGGACGCGGCGTTCTGCCGGGCGCTGTGCGCCGGCTTCGGCGTCGAGCTCGCGGTCGAGCGCGCGGGCGCGCCGAGCGGAAACGTCCAGGCGTGGGCGCGCGCGCTGCGCTACGAGCGGGCGCGGGCGCTCGCCGCGGGTGCGGACGTCGCGGTCGGGCACACGATCTCCGACCAGGCCGAGACGATCCTCTACCGGCTCGCCTCGTCGCCGGGCCGCCGCGCGCTGCTCGGCATGGCGCCGCGATCGGGCGACGTGATCCGGCCGCTGCTGCGCCAGGCGACACGCGAGGACACCGCCGCCCACTGCCGCGCGCGCGGTCTGCCGTGGCGCGAGGACGCCTCGAACGCGGGCGAGCGCTTCGCCCGGTCCCGCGTGCGCCACGAGCTGCTGGCGGCGCTGCGCTCGATCCACCCCGGCGCCGAGGCGAACGTCGTCCGCACGGCCGAGCTGCTGCGCGCCGAGGCGGAGGTGCTCGACGCGGCGGTCGGCGAGCTGCTCGAGGGCCGCGAGGACGTCGCGCTCGCGCGCCTGCGCGCGGCCCCGCTCGCGTTGGCTCGGCTCGTGGTGGTCCGCCTCGCCGAGGGCGCGGCCGGCGCGCTCGTCCCGCGCGCCGCCGGGCGCACCGAGGAGATCCTCGCGCTCGACGCCGCGCGCGCGTGGACCGCGCTGGACGTCGGCGACGGCGTGCGGGCAGTCGTCGAGCACGGGGTGCTGCGCTTCGAGCGGGCGGGGGAAACGGCCATCTAGACTGCTCGCCTCCATGCGAGACGACCAGATCGGCGAGATCCTCGTCCAGCCCGACCAGCTCCAGCGGCGCGTGCGCGAGCTCGGGCAGGAGATCAGCCGGGACTACGAGGGCCGCAACCCGCTGCTGGTGGGCGTCCTGAAGGGCGCGATCTTCTTCCTCGCCGACCTCATGCGCGAGATCTCGGCGCCGTGCGAGGTGGACTTCATGGCGATCTCGTCGTACGGGTCGTCGACCGCGTCCAGCGGCGTCGTGCGGATCCTCAAGGACCTCGACGCGTCCATCGAGGGCCGTGACGTGCTCATCGTCGAGGACATCGTCGACTCCGGGCTCACGCTCGCGTACCTGATGCGCAACCTGGGCGCCCGCAACCCGGCGTCGCTGGAGGTCTGCGCGCTGCTGACGAAGCCGGAGCGGCGCAAGGTCGACCTGGCGCCTCGCTACCTCGGCTTCGAGATCCCCGACAGGTTCGCCATCGGCTATGGCCTGGACCACTCCGAGCGCTACCGGAACTTGCCGTACGTCGCGGCGTTGGAGCAGTGAGCCGACCCGCCGGACGGCCGGATGCAGGTTGGTAGCCTAGACCTTCCTCGCCCCTCCTTAGGGAGCAGTCTCCTTTCATGAGCAGGTTCTTCAAGAGCGCCGCCTTCCCCATCCTCATCGTGGTGGTGCTCGCGTTCTTCGCGCAGCGGCTGATCAGCCCCGGCGACGCCGAGCGTCCGACGTCGTTCGCCGACTACGAGACGCAGCTCGCCAACGGTGAGATCCAGACGGTGACCGTGAAGACGAAGGACAACACGATCGAGGTCGTCAAGGACGACAAGACGGAGTACGAGGTCGGCTGGCCCGACGAGTACGGCACCGAGCTCATCAACGACCTCACCGCGGCCAAGCAGGACAACCGCATCCAGGACTTCACGACCGAGGGCCGCAAGAGCAACGGCTGGCTGTCGATGCTCACCTACGTGCTGCCGTTCCTGATCTTCATCGGGTTCTGGATCTTCTTGATGAACCAGGTCCAGGGCGGCGGGTCGAAGGTGATGTCGTTCGGCAAGTCCCGCGCCAAGCGGATGTCGGTCGACTCGCCGAAGATCACGTTCCGCGACGTCGCCGGCGCCGACGAGGCCGTCGAGGAGCTGCACGAGATCAAGGAGTTCCTCGAGAACCCGAAGAAGTTCCAGGCCCTCGGGGCGCGGATTCCGAAGGGTGTGTTGTTGTATGGGCCGCCTGGTACGGGCAAGACGTTGTTGGCGCGTGCGGTGGCGGGTGAGGCGGGGGTGCCGTTCTTCTCGATCTCGGGGTCTGATTTCGTGGAGATGTTCGTGGGG
>JANJUA010000418.1 GCA_024710825.1 Solirubrobacteraceae bacterium | reverse complement strand
GGCGGCGGTGCTCGACCTCGTCGTTGAACACGACGGGAGCATCAGCGCAGAGCACGGCATTGGCCGCGCCAAGACGGCGGCGCTTGGACGCACCCGCAGCCCCGACGAGATCGCGCTGATGCGCACCGTAAAGTCCGCCTTCGACCCTGAGTGTGCGCTCGGGCGCGGACGCGTGCTTGGGTAGGCCGGCACCTCCCGTCCGACAGCGGCACTCACACGAGTGTGCTGCGGGGCACTTCCAGCGCCGCGGCGTGCTCGCAGAAGGCCACCGGGTCGGGGTCGCGGATCGCAGCGATCAGGAAACCGTGGGCGTCGACCGGGGAAGAGGGCGCGACGAATTCCAGGCCCGGGAAGTTGAGAGTCCAGTTCTAGACCGTCCGGGAGCGCTGGGCGCCATGACCGGTGCCGGCGCCGACAGTCATGCGGACGGGCATCCGAGCCTGCCAGATGGAGACTTCTGATCTGTCCCCGAGAGGGTGGGGTCGGGATACAGGAATCCGCTGCGCATCAGGGACGTCACCGTCAAGGAGGAACTCGGCGGACGCGAAGGTCAAGCACCTGGAGGCGACGTTTCGGGTGTTTGAAGAACAGCACCGAATCGTCGTCGCGCACGGCAACAAGCAAGAGGGCATGTGCATCGGCAGGTGATCCGGGTGTGACGATCTTCAGCCCAGGACAGTCGAAAAAGTCATCTGCGACTGATGAAGGCAAAGCCGCGCGGCGCGGAGTCAGCCGATGGCGGTGAGCGTCTGCGGCAGCGGCTTGAGCTGGGTGCGCTGGACGCGCGCGAGCTTGCGCTTGAGCCGCCGCAGCTCCTGCTTCTCGTGCGGGGTCCGCCGCGTGCTCGGGTGGGCGATGTTGCGGCGCTCCAGCGGGTCCTTGCGGAGGTCGTACATCTCCCACTGGGAGCGTTCCTTGCCGGACGGGTCGTAGTAGCGGGCGATCTTGTAGCGCCGCTCGCGCACGCTGATGATGTGGTTCGGCTGCGGCACGTACGGCGGAGACGCCTGGCCGCACTGGAAGTCGTCGAACGTGAAGACGATGTCGTTCTGCACCGACCCCTTGGCGGTGCCGAGGATGTGCCCGGAGTAGTCGACGCCCGCCCACGCCTGGCGCGCCGACGCCGGGGCGCCGAGCAGCCCCGCCATCGTGGGGAGGAAGTCGACGTGCGACACGAGCTGCTCCGAGCGCCGCGCCTTCGGGAACAGGCGCGGGTTGGAGTACACCAGCGGCACGCGCAGCGTCTCCTCGTAGACGTTGAAGACCTTCTGGCGCATGCCTCCGTGCGTCATCCCCATCTCGCCGTGGTCGGAGGTGCGGATGACCAGCGTGTCGTCGGTCATGCCGTTGGACTGGAGCGTGTCGAGGATCTCGACGAGGTAGCGGTCGGCCTGCTTCATCAGGTTGCCGTAGAAGTTCAGGTACCGGCGCTGGCGCCGCGGCGTCACCAGCGGGCCGGAGAGGGCGAAGAGCTTGATGAAGTCCTCCTGGCAGGTGGGCTTCGTCGAGAGGTCCTCGTTGACCGTCGCCGGGAGGCGGATGTCGCCGTCGTACCAGCTCGCGTCGTAGCCCGCCTCCTCGAAGTTCTTCGGGTACATCAGCACGTCATGCGGGTTCACGAGCGAGACGATGAGGAAGAACGGACGCTCGCTGGTCTTCGCCGGGCCGTTGAGGTACTGGAGGATGCCCTCGGTGCCCGACTCGACGTCGCCGACCGAGTCCATGTACCGGCCGTCGTTGTCGGTGACGCCGCCGCCGGCCTGGTCGATGTCCTGGTTGGCGCCCGCGTCCGGCGGGTTCCAGCGGGTGAAGCCGTACTGGCCGACGTCCTCGGGCGACCACGTCGAACCCGCGGGCTTGACCAGGTGGAACTTGCCCTTGTAGACGACGTCGTAGCCCGCCGCGGACATGACCGTGGCCAGGTTCGCGAGGTCGAGCGGCAGCTCCACCTGCGGGTACTGGTCGTTGGGCATGTTCTCCTCGAGCGTGTACTTGACGCCGTGCTGCGCCGGCATGTAGCCGGTCAGCATCGTCGCGCGCGACGGCGAGCACATGCAGGCGTTCGTGAACGCGTTCTCGAAGGTCAGGCCGTGCGACTGCAGCCGCGTGAAGCCGGGGAGGTTCTCGCGCGCCCAGCCGGTCGGGAAGTGCTGGATCGCGCGCTCCTGGTCGGAGATGAACAGCACCACGTTCATCCCCGCAGCGCTCGGACGCTCCTGCGCCACCGCTGTGGCGCGCCCCATCAGCACCGCCGGTGTCGCGGCGGCCGCGGTGCGCAGCAGGTCACGTCTGTTCAGCATCGACTTCCCCCGGGAGATGGCGTACCGCCGAAACCTAATTGGCGAGCCGCCAAGAAGACAAGCCCGACATGGTCCTACATCGGACGATCGGTCCGGACGGCGTCGCCCCTACGCTGGGGCGGTGAGCAGCCGAGCCGAGCGCGTCGTGGCCCGTGTGCGCGACATCCCGCCGGGCTTCGTGCGCGCCTACTCCGACCTGTCCCCCGGCGCGCCGCGCTTCGCGGGACAGGTCCTGTCGCGCAGCCGCGACCCGTCGCTGCCGTGGCACCGCGTCGTGCGGGCGGACGGCTCGCTGGCCAAGGGCGCGCGCCAGCGAGCGCTGCTGGAGGCCGAGGGCGTGCCGTTCCGCGGCGAGCGCGTCGACATGCGCGCCGTCCGCCTGCCCGTGTGAGCGACGGTAGGCTCACCGCTCATGTGGCACCAACGGGAGATCGCGCTCGCACCCCGGCCGCGGGGCTTCCACCTCGTCACCGACGAGGTGCTCGCGGCGGTGCCGGAGATCGGCTCGCTCCGGGTCGGGCTGGTCCACCTGTTCCTGCGCCACACCTCGGCGTCGCTGACGCTCAACGAGAACGCCAGCCCGGACGTCCGGCGCGACTTCCGGGCCTGGTTCGACCGCGCGGTGCCCGACGACACCGACTACTTCGCCCACTCGCTGGAGGGGCCCGACGACATGCCGTCGCACATCAAGACGTCGCTGACGGGCAGCGATCTCATGCTGCCGGTGTCCGACGGGCGGCTCGCGGTGGGGATCTGGCAGGGCATCTACCTCTGCGAGCACCGCGACCGCGGGGGCGCTCGCTCGCTGCTGGTCACGCTCTTCGGCGAGAGCGCATGAACGTCGTCCCCACCTCCTACGGCGCGCTCGTGGCGCAGAACGGCCTGGCGGCCAGTCACCGGCAGGTCATCGACCTCGTGACGCCGGGCAGCCGGGTGCTCGACGTCGGCTGTGCCGAGGGCTACGTCGCCGCCGAGCTGCTCGCGCGAGGGTGCAGCGTCGTGGGGATCGAGCGCGACCCCCGCGCCGCCGCGATCGCCCGCGAGCGCGGCATCGAGGTGCTGGGCCTCGACGTCGAGGCGGTCCCGCTCGCCGCCGCCCGCTTCGACGTGGTGGTCTTCGCCGACGTCCTCGAGCACCTGCGCGATCCCGTGGCGGTCCTGCGCCAGGCGCTGCCGGCGGGCCGCGCGGTGGTCTCGCTGCCGAACGTCGCGCACTGGACCGCGCGCCGCTCGCTGCTGCGGGGGCGCTTCCCGCGCGAGGGCTTCGGCCTGTTCGACCGCACCCACCTGCACTTCTACACCCGCGAGACCGCGCACGAGCTCGCCGGCGAGGCCGGCTTCCGGGTGGTCGCCGAGCGGTTCGCGGGCGCGCCGCTGCCGCTCGAGTCGCGCTTGCCGGTGCTCCGCCGCGTGCGTCCTCTCGCCGTGAGGACGCGGCCCGAGCTGTTCGCGCTGCAGACGGTGCTCGAGCTCGAGCCTCTCTGAGGCGCCTACCTGCCCTTCCAGACGGGGGCGCGCTTCTCGGCGAACGCGGTCGCGCCCTCCTTGGCGTCCTCGGAGGCGAAGACCGGGTCGGTGATCGCGGCCTGGCGCATCCACATCTCGTCCGTGGACCAGTCGGGCGCCTCCTGGAAGATGCGCTTGGTGGCGTCGAGCGCGAGCGGCCCGTTGGGCGTGACGCGATCGGCGAGCTCCAGCGCGACGTCGACCGCGCCGCCGGGATCCGCGAGCCGGTTGACGACGCCGAGCTCGTGGAAGCGCTCGGCGGGCACCAGGTCGCCGGTCAGCGCCAGCTCCATGGCGACGTGGTAGGGCATGCGCTGCGGAAGGCGCAGCAGCGCCCCGCCGGCGGCGACGAGCGAGCGCTTGACCTCCGGGATGCCGAGCTTGGCGCCGCGCGCGGCGACGATCAGGTCGCAGGCGAGCGCGACCTCGAAGCCGCCCGCGACGGCGAAGCCCTCGACGGCGGCGATGAGCGGCTTGCGCGCGGAGCGCTGGACGATGCCGGCGAAGCCGCGGTCGCCGACCCACGGCCGCTCGCCGGTGACGAAGGCCTTCAGGTCCATGCCCGCGCAGAAGCCCGAGCCGGCGCCGGTGAGGACGCCGACGGACAGCTCGGGGTCCGCGTCCAGGTCGTCGAGAGCGGCGGCGATGCCCTCCGCGGTGGCGAGGTCGATGGCGTTGCGGGCGTCCGGGCGGTTCAGCGTGACGAGCAGGACCGCGCCGCGGCGCTCGGTAAGGACGGCGTTCGAGGTCATCCCGGCATCTTGCCGGGACGCGCGCCCGGACGCGGTCCCGCCTCCGATCAGGCGGCGACCAGCGTGAGATCGGGCTCGCGCTCGCCGCGCAGCACGGCGAGGTCGACCTCGACGCAGGCGATGCCGCGCGACTCGGCGAGCGTGCGGGCCTGCGGCTTGACCTGCTGGGCGGCCAGCACGCCCCGGCACTCGCCCATGGCCGGGTCGCGGCGGATGAAGTCGAGGTAGCGGGTGAGCTGCTCGACCGCGTCGATCGTGGCGATGCGCTTGATCTCGACGGCGATCCAGGCGTCGTCCGGGTCGCGACACATGAGGTCGACCGGGCCGATGTCGGTCGGCCACTCGCGCCGGACGAGCCGCAGCCCCTCGCCGCACCAGTGCGGCTGGTCGGCGAGCAGCAGCTGCAGGTCGCGCTCGACGCCGTCCTTCTCGAGCGCGGCGGCCTCGCCCATGTCGTGGCTGGAGTCCGAGACGACCTCGCTGATCGCGATGTCGAGCCGGTCGTCGCCCTTGACCTTGCGCACGGTCATGAAGCCGTCGCCCTCCTCGATGGCGGTCGGCGGGGTCATCCAGTTCTGCGGCTTGTAGCCGCCGGTGTCGGCGTGGACCATGACCGACCCGTCGGCCTTGACCATGATCAGCCGCAGCGCCTCGGGGAGGACGGCGGTCAGACGGCCGGAGTAGCGGACCTCGCAGCGGGCGACGATCAGGCGCACGGGGGCACGGTATCGCTCGCGGCGGCGGTCGCGCCCACAGGCCCGGAGGAACTTCCCGCTCCGCGTCGCGCTCGGTGCGGCACAGTCGTGCCACCATGGCCGCCCGACGCCACCGCCCGCCCGCCCCGGCCCTTCTCGCGGCGCTGGCCGCGCTCGCGTGCCTGGCGCTCGCCTCGGCCGCCCACGCCAGCTCCGTCGTCACCGGCGGCGCCGGGAAGCGGGGGGCGAGCCTGGCCAGCGGGGGCACGTGCGCGTACCGGATCTTCGGGACGCGCGGAGTGCTGCAGCTCGGCGTCACGCAGCCGATCGTCAGCGGCCCCGACCGCCGGCGGCGCCGGGCGCGCGAGCGGTCGTTCGCGCGCTACCGGGTGTACGTCACCGACGTCGCGAACGGGTACGCGACGGTCGCGACATCGGAATGGAGCGACTGGCTGACCGTGCGCGAGGGCGACGGCTCGTGGTGGTCGAGCCCGACGATCTTCGAGCTGGACTGGCGCGGCAACTACGGCGCCGACGTCCTCGTCGAGTGGTGGACCAGCCGCCGCATGATCGGCTGGCGCACGCATCGCGTCACCGCGTTCCAGTACTTCGACCAGTTCGACACCGGGCCGTACGGACCCATGTCGTCGTGCGCGAAGGCCTCCTGGGACCGGCCGCTGCCGATGCCCTGAGGGCGGCCCGCCCGCCTCTCTCCCGGGGAGGCGCCGGCCCGTCTCGCAGTACCGGACCGACGCGCCCCCTTGGAGGAGGAGTGCCCCTTGCAGTCGCGGCGGCGGCGCTGTCCCGACACCGCCCCGCAGGGCACGAGGTGCAGTCTCCACCGCGAACCTCAGCGGAACGTAAGGATGTGGTGAAGGCGCCGGCTACGCGGCGTGCAGCTCGCGCGGCAGCGCGTCGCGCATGCGGGCGGCGAGGTCGGAGACCTCGTCGTCGGCGCCCAGCTCCAGCGCGCGCTCGCAGGCGGCCAGACAGTCCGTCACCCGGTCGGTCCGCGCCAGCGCGTGCGCGTGGCGGCTCCACGCCGCGCCGTCCTCGGGCGCGAGCACCGTCGCCTGCTCGGTCGCGGTGACCTCCGCCCCGACGTCGCCGGCCAGGTGATAGGCGAGCGCCAGGTCCAGCAGGCCCTCGACCGTCGGCTCGAGCCCGCGCGCGGTCTCCAGCGCCTCGATCGCGGCCATGCGCAGCATGAGCCGCAGCCGCAGCCGCCCGACGCGCTCCCACGCGCTCGCGTCCGCGGGCGCGCGGTCGGTCGAGCGCTCGGCGGCCTCCAGGGCGAGGTCGATCGCGCCCATGTCCTCGTAGATGCGCGCGGCGAAGCGGTGCGCCGTGGGCCGGTCGCCGTCCAC
>JANJUA010000407.1 GCA_024710825.1 Solirubrobacteraceae bacterium | reverse complement strand
CATCTTCCGCGCCTTGCCACACTGGCGGCCATGGAGGCGACACGCGCGATCCTCGAGCCGGCTGTCGGCCGGGCGCACTTCACGCTCGAGCGGCTCCGCCCGTCCGCCGACCTCGCGGGCCATGTGGAGCGCCACTGGATCGTGCGCTGGGAGCTCGGCGACGACGGGCCGTTCGTCCAGCGAATCCTCCCCCACCCGTGCGTGAACCTCGTCGCCGAGCCGGGTCGCAGTGCGGTGTGGGGCATCCCGCTGAGCGTCTCCGAGCACCGGCTCGAGCGCTCGGGCACCACGATCGGCACGAAGTTCCGGCCCGGGGGCTTCGCCGCCTTCCTGCCCGGGACGAGCGTGAGCCTGCTCAACGACCGCGTCGTACCGCCGCGCGAGCTGTTCGGCGCCGCCGGCGCGCGCCTCGAGCGCGATTTGGCCGCGGCGGCCGGCGACCCGGGCGCGCACATCGCGGCGGTCGAGTCCTTCCTCCTCGCCCGGCGCCCGCGCGTCGATCGCCGTCAAGCGCTCGTGCAGGCCGTCGTCGCGGACATGCTGGAGACCGAGCCTTCGACGACCGTCGCGACCTTGGCCCGGCGCCACGTGGTCTCCGAGCGCACGCTGCAGCGCGCGTTCCGCGACGCCGTCGGCGTCGGGCCGAAGTGGGTGCTCAAGCGCTACCGCATGCACGTCGCGGCGGAGCGGATCGCGGCGGGCGAGGCCGGGGACGGCGCGGCGCGCGCCCGCGACCACGGCTACTTCGACCAGTCGCACTTCACACGCGACTTCACCGCTCAGATCGGCCTGGCGCCCGGCGCCTACGCGCGCGCCTGCGCCGCCGCGGCGCGTGTCTGACCGCTCAGTCGGGGGGCCAGAACCCCTGGATCAGCTCGCCGTCGCCCGGCACGTGCGTCCCGGTGGCGAGCAGCACCAGGCCATCGGGGCCGGACTCGAACTCGCGCACCGCCGCGGGCGCGACGCGGACCGCGTCGAGCGCGCGCAGCTCGACGACCTCGTCGTCGACCTTCACCCGGCCGCCGCCTGACAGCACCACGTAGAGCTCCTCCACCGCCGTGTGGCGGTGACCGAAGCCGGTGCGCTTGCCCGGGTTCATGCGGTAGAGGCTCGCGCCGATGCTCTCGGCACCAACGTCCTCGCGCACGTAGCGGGCCTCGCCGACGTCCTGCATGCCGAACTGCGGGGCCTGGTCGGCGACCTTGTCGAAGTTGATCCTGCCGTAGGTCGTGCTCATGCCCGGCAACGCTACGCCGACGCCGGCCGCGCGTCTTGCACGAATCCGTCAACGTCGGCCGCGGCGGGCGTCGAAGCGCCGGCGGTCGCGCTTGGTCGGCCGCCCTCCGAGGTCGGGGGCCGGCGGCGGGGCGAGCCGGCGCTGCTCGGCCGCCAGCTCCCGGGCCTCCCGGCTGGCGTCCGTCTCCTCGTAGAGCAGCGCCGCCTCGGGCGCCGGCCGGCGGTGGCGCGCGGTCGCCGCGACGACCAGCTCGATCCGCGACTGCGCCAGCGTGATCTCGATCCGGTCGCCGACGCGGACCTCGCGACCGGGCTTCACCCGCCGCCCGTCCACCTGGACGCGCCCGCCCGTGACCGCCTCCACCGCCAGCGCACGGGTCTTGAAGAACCGCGCGGCCCACAGCCACTTGTCGAGGCGGACGGGCTCCGGGTCGGGCACCCGCCGCACGCTACCGCCGCCGGGGCGGCGACGCACCCGCGCGCCGGGCGCGTCAGGATCGCGACATGTCCGCCAAGCTGACGCCCGCCTACCGCGCCGTGATGGCCGCCTGCTCCCCGATCGTGCGCCTCTGGGGGCGCCTCGAGGTCTCCGGCCTCGAGCACATCCCCGAGACCGGTCCCGTCCTGCTGGCCGCCAACCACGACAGCTACTGGGACCCGATCGCCATCGGGATCGCCGCGCGATCGCGGCGACAGATCCACGCGCTGGCGAAGTCGTCGCTGTGGAAGACCAAGCCGGTGGGGCTCGTGCTCGACGGCATGGGCCAGATACCGATCGAGCGCGGCAAGGGCGATGCCGCCGCGATGGACCGGGCGATCGAGGGCCTGCGCTCGGGCATCTGCATCGGGGTCTTCCCGGAGGGCACCCGCAGCCTCGGCCGGCAGCTGCGCGCCCGCAGCGGGATCGCCCGCCTGGCCGAGGCGGTTCCCGAGGCGACGATCGTCTCGTGCGCCGCGACCGGGACCACCGACGTGCCCGCGTTCCCCCGGCGTCCGCACGTCCGGGTGCGCTTCTTCCGGCCCGCGGGCGGCGGGCTCCAGCCGGGCGAGGCGCCGGGCGACTTCGCCGCGCGCCTGGTCGAGGAGATCCGGCGCGAGGCGCCCCCGGTGGCCACCGGCCGCGGGGCTCGGGCCTGACATCCCGGGAATCCGCTGCATCTGCTGGCATACTCGCGCGATGCTCCCAGCCTCCCACCAGCGGGCCGCACGCCGCGTGCCGGCCGCGGCCGGCATCGCGGCCGCCGCCCTGCTGCTCGCAGGCGCGGCCCCAGCCGCCGCGCAGACGCAGTCGCAGACGTTCACGACGGTGGGCGAGACCGCGTTCACCGTTCCCGCCAACGTCACGACGCTGACGGTCAGCGCGATCGGCGCCTCCGGAGGCAACGTCGTCTCCAGCGGCGGCGGCGTCCTCCAGAGCGGCGGCCAGGGCGGCTCCGTGGCGGCCACGATCCCGGTCCGGCCCGGTGAGGTGCTCTACCTCGAGGTCGGCAGCGCGGGCGCGAACGGCACGGCGCTCGGCGGCGCGGGCGGCGGCGGCGCCACCGACCTGCGGACGTGCTCCGTGAGCGCCCCCTCGTGCCTCGGCGGGGTCGGCACGCTCGCCTCTCGGCTCGTGATCGCGGGCGGCGGCGGCGGTGGCGGCGGCTCGAACGCGGGCGGCAACGGCGGC
>JANJUA010000386.1 GCA_024710825.1 Solirubrobacteraceae bacterium | reverse complement strand
CCCTGCTGGCCGTCGGCGTTCTGTACCTGCTCGGTCGCCCCGACGAGTTCCACCTCGTGCCGCTGTCGGCGGTCCTGGCCGTCGCGCTCGCGGTGGCCGCCGCGCACGAGCGCACCGCCGCCCTGCGCGTCGCGCTGGTCGGCGCCATCGCCGTCATCGCGCTGCACGGCGTCGAGCGCCGGGCCGGCCAGGCCCTGCACCCGCCGCCTCGCGCCGACGTGCCTTCGCCGCTCGCCGACGGCGTCCAGACGTCGCCCGACGACGCCGCGGCGCTCGCCGGCCTGCTGCCCGCCATCCACGAGCTCGCCCCGCCCGGCGCGCCGATCTTCGTCGCCCCGCCGCGCTTCGACAAGGTCAGCGTCGGCGACCCGCTCCTCTACGTCCTCGCCCAGCGGCCCAACCCGACGCGCTACGACGTCATCCAGCCCGGCGTCGCCACCAGCGCCGAGGTCCAGCGCGAGATGGTCGCCGACCTGCGCCGGACGCGGCCCGCGGCGCTCGTGCGCTGGCTCGACCCGCGCGGCCGCGCCGACGAGCCCAACGCATCCTCGCGGTCCAGCGGCGTGACGCTCCTCGACGACGAGCTGGCGCGCACCTACGGTCGGCCCGAGCGCTTCGGCGACTACGTCCTGTACCGCCGGCTGCGCTGACCGGGCGCGTTCAGCGCGTCGGCCCGAAGCGGAAGCGCACGAGCGCGCCGACGGCATGGAAGCCGTCGACCCACGTGATCTTCTTGCCCTCGTCGTACGTGCGCCCGTAGTAGGAGATCGGCACCTCGTAGAGGCGGACGCCGCGGCGCAGCACCTTCGCCGTGATCTCGGGCTCGAAGCGGAAGTCGTCGCTCACCAGCGGGATCGAGCGGATCAGCTCGCCGCGGAACGCCTTGTAGCCGACCTCCATGTCGCTGATCGTCGTGTTGTAGAGCACGTTCGTCAGCAGCGACAGGAAGCGGTTGCCGAGGTAGTGCCAGAAGAGGTGCGCGCGCTGGGGCTCGCCGCCGCGCAGGCGCGTGCCGTAGACGACGTCGGCGACGCCCTTGCGCAGCGGCTCCAGCAGCTTCGGCAGGTCCGCCGGGTCGTACTCGAGGTCGGCGTCCTGGACGACGACGATGTCGCCGGTCGACGCCGCGATCCCGGTGCGGACCGCCGCGCCCTTGCCCCGGTTGACGTCGTGGCGGAGCACCCGCGCGCGGCCGTCGGCCTCCACCAGCGCGGCGGTCTCGTCGGTCGAGCCGTCGTCGACGACGAGGATCTCCAGCGGCCACGGCAGCTCCGACAGCCGGTCGAGGACCGCGACGATGGTGCGCGCCTCGTCCTTGGCGGGGACGATCACGGAGACGGTGGGGTCGGCGTTCGGCAAAGCGGCGTGGCATCGTACCCCGGAGTGCTGCCCAGGCTCGTCCTCGCCGTCGCCGCCCTCGCGGTCGCCGCGCTGCTCACCTCGAGCCTGCGCGACCACGACGCCTGCCAGGATGCGCGCGCCGACGTGATCGCCGCCGCCACCGGGACCGCCGTCGCTCCGGCTCAGCGCGACGCCATCCGGCGCATCCGCGACCACTGCCGCGGCGCCCAGAGCCTCGTGTCCGCCTCCGCGGTGCTCTACGCGCAGGGACTGGCCGACGAGGCCCAGGCGCTCGCGCAGGAGGCCGTCGACGCCGAGCCGGAGAACGCCACCGCCTGGAACGCGCTGGCGACGACGGCGGCCGAGGGCGACCCCGCTACCGCTCGACGGGCTGCGGAGCGGCTGGCGCGGCTGAGCCCGCTGGATCGTCCGGCCGGGGGCGAGAGCGAGGGCGGCGCGGGTCCTTGAACCGCAGCGCCGGCCGCTCGACGAGGTAGTAGCTGAGCGCCGCGATCGGGATCGTGATCGCCAGCGTCGGCAACAGCAGCGACAGGAAGCCCGAGAAGGGGATCCAGAGCTGCGCCTCGTGCTCGTTGAGCTCGAGCATGATCGTCGAGTGCCACAGGAAGATCCCGTAGGAGACCAGGCCGAGCCACGCCATCGCGCGGGTCGCGAGCAGCCGCCGCGGCCAGCCGCCCGCCCAGTCGCCGAAGATCGCGGGCGCCAGCAGCAGCGCCGCGCACAGCGCGTAGCCGACGTGCTCGCCGAAGAAGTTCGCCTGCGTGTACGTGACGAGGAAGCCGCGCGAGAGGTCCAGCTGCGTCGAGACGAACCAGAACACGACGGCGGCGATCGCCCAGGGGACCCACGGCCGACGCACGACGAGTCGCAGCGCGCCGAACCGCGCCTCGCGCCCATGCGTGGCGACGCTGACCACGGCGAGCATCATCCCGTAGGCGAACCAGTCCATGTAGCTCAGCAGCGTGTTGTGCAGCGTCCGCCAGCCGGTGAACTCCGGGGTCCACTCCTGGATGGCGAAGCGGAACGCGATGGTGGCGACCGCGATCGCGCCGAGGATCGCCAGCTCTCCGCCGACGCTCGGGCGCAGCCGCGCGATCCCCGCGGCCAGGAACGGCAGGATCGCGTAGAACGTCGCCTCGATGCACAGTGTCCACGCCGGCCCGATCCCCTGGACGACCGACTCGCCCCAGTAGATCTGCGTGAACGTGTAGAAGCGCAGCCAGTGGTCGCCGAAGCCGATGAGGCCCGGGTAGATCGCCAGCACCGTGAGCGCCACCCAGTAGGCGGGCACGATGCGCAGGACCCGCCGGCGCACGAACGCGCGGATGCCGATCGGCGGGCGTCCCTCGCGCCGTGCCGTGACGAACGGGCGGTACAGCAGGAACCCCGAGAGCAGGAAGAAGATGCAGACGCCGAAGTTCAGCCGGGCGGTGTAGGCGCCGAGCGGGTTGTCGACGTTGAAGTTCGTCACGCCGGAGGCGTGCGTGACGACGATCGCCAGCGCGGCGACCGCGCGCATCGCGTCCAGCAGTGGGAACCGTGGGTTGCCGGGCGGCGGGCGGAGCGCGTCGGGGGCGGCGGCCATGGACGGGGGACAGCTTAGGCGCCCCCCGACGCCCCCGCGGCTCCGCTCAGTCGTCGCGGTGGGGCAGCGCGACGTTCGAGACGAGCATCTCCTGCCCGCGCACGAGCGCCGCCGCGGTGTCGGTGCTGGAGGACGCCAGCTCCCGCCACATCGACGTGAAGGCCTCGCCGTCCAGGTACGCGAGCGCCTCCTCGTTGGAGTCGAACCACAGCTCGAGGTTCCAGTCGTAGGAGGTCTGCCCGGGCGCCGGCAGCGACGACAGCATCCCCACCGGGATCGTCCGCCCGAGCGTCGTGCCGAAGACGTGCTGGCGAACGGAGGGATCGGAGCCCAGGTCGCCGTAGCGCTCCGGGTACCAGGTGGCGAGGTCGCGCCCCTCCCCGTCGAGCCCCATCGCGACGAACTTCGAGATCGTGCCGTCCTCCCGGGCGGTGTAGCCGCGGTGGATCGTGCTGAACTCCGCGGCGCGCGCGACCGGCAGCCGCACCTCCTCGGTGAGCGCGACGCCCGGCAGCGTCCCCTGGTCGAGGCCCATGTTGACGTGCCCGTCGCCGAGCAGCGTGTGACCCGACGCCGAGTTCCAGCACTCGACCATCGTGTCCCAGTCGTCCCAGTACTCCTGGGCGACGCGGAAGACGTCGCCGGTGGCCGCCGCCGGCTGGCGCGCGACCGCCCGGTTGATGCAGTAGCGCCGGATCCCGTGGGCGGCCTGCGCGTACTTCGTGTGGACCCCTAGGTACCACGCGTCGAACGCGTCCGCGGTGAGGCTCGGAGGGAGGGTGAGGATCCAGTTGAAGCCGACCACGGCGATGCCCCCTCAATCTCTTTTGGTAACGACCTTTGTTATTTGAACCGATCGGCCGGGCTGCTGTCAAACGCCTCGTGCTTGACCTGGCGATGCGTGTGGGGCAGAATGACCAAAGACTTTGGTCTTTTACCGAATCATCGTCAGCGGACGGAGGAGAACTGTCATGCCGTGGTGTCGCAGATCGCTGGGGACGGTCGCCATGGTGGCCGCCGTGGGCCTGCTGGCCGCCTGTGGCGGCAACGACGACGAGGGCGCGGGAACCGCGGGTGGCGACGGCGGCGGTGAGCCGCTCGTCGTCGGCGCGGCCGTCGCGCAGTCCGGGATCATGAGCCAGTTCGACGAGCCGGTCGTGCAGGGCGCCCAGGTGGCGATCGACAAGATCAACGCCGACGGCGGCGTCGACGGCCGCCCGCTGAAGCTCGTCGTCTCCGACCACAAGTCCGATCTCAACCTGGTCCAGCAGTCCGCGCTAGACGTCATCGACCAGGGCGCCGAGGTCGTCATCACCACGCACGACTTCGACTTCGGCAGCCCCGCGGCGCAGGTCGCCAACGCCGAGAACATCCTCACCCTCGGCGGCGCCGGCGGCATGTCCTACGGCCTCGAGGGCATCGGGCCGCTGGCCTTCAACCTGTACCCGGGCAACGCGACCGAGGGCGCCGTCATGGCCCAGTTCGCGCAGGACCAGGGCTACGAGAAGCCGTACGTCCTCCAGGACCTCTCGATCCAGTACACCAAGGAGGTCTGCGAGTTCTTCGACGAGGCCTGGAGCGGCCTCGGCAACGACGCTCCGGTCGGCCAGTCGACGTTCCAGAACGATGACCGCTCGTTCTCCTCGCAGGTCAACGCGGTGCGCGACTCCGGCGCCGACGCCGTCGTCCTGTGCTCCTATCCGCCCGGCGGGCCGGCGATCATCCGCCAGCTCCGCGCCGCGGGCATCGACCTGCCGATCGTCGCCTCCGGCGGCGGCATGGACGGGCTGCGCTGGCTCGACGCCGTGCCGAACCTCGACGACTACTACGACTCGGTCATGGCTTCGCTGGTCGGCGACGACCCGAACGAGGAGATCAACGACCTGTTCGCGGAGATCGACAAGCGCTTCGGCGCGCCGCCGCAGCTCGCCGCCCAGGCGCTCACCGGCTACGCGGCGATGCAGACGATCAAGCGCGCGGTCGAGGCCAATGACGGCTCGACCGACGGCGAGGCGCTGGCCGCCACGATCGAGGGCTTCGACGAGGAGCCCCTGATCCACGGCCCGGTCACCTACTCGGAGGACTGCCACATCCCGGTCGGCATGCCGATGAAGATCCGCGAGGTCAAGGGCGGCAAGTCGAGCTACTTCGCCACCTCCGACCCGGAGTCGATCCCCGAGTCGCCTTGCTGAGGACCGACGACGTCAGGGTCCACTTCGAGGGCGTTCGCGCCATCGACGGCGTGAGCCTGTCGGTGGACCGCGGAGAGATCCTCGGCCTCATCGGGCCCAACGGCGCCGGCAAGACGACGCTCGTGAACGTCATCAGCGGCATTCAGCCCCCCGATTCCGGGACCGTCCGGCTGGGGGAGGATGACATCACCGCCTGGGCCCCGCCGCGGCGGGCCCGGGCGGGCCTCGGGCGCACGTTCCAGGGCGCACGGCTGTTCGATCGGCTCTCCGTGGAGGAGAACGTCGAGGCGGCGGCGGTGTCGGCCGGGCTGCGCCGCCGCGCCGCTCGCGCCCGGACCGACGAGCTGCTGGCGATCTTCCGGCTCGAGGACGTCGCCCATCGCGACGCGAGCACCCTGCCGCACGGCACGGCGCGCCGGCTCGGCGTCGCCCGAGCGCTCGCGGTCGCTCCGATCTACGTGCTCCTCGACGAGCCCGCGGCGGGCCTCGACGAGGAGGAGTCGCGCGAGCTGGTCGCCCTCCTGCGCGACATCCGCGACCGCTACGAGGTCGGCCTCGTGGTCATCGAGCACGACGTGCCCCTGATCATGGCGCTGTGCGAGCGCATCCACGTGCTGCACCACGGCGAGACGCTGGCCGTGGGGGCCCCCGCCGCGATCGCGAAGGACCCGCAGGTGATCGACGCCTACCTCGGCGAGGCGGGCCATCAGGAGGTGCCCGGTGCTGGAGGTTGACGGTCTGACGGTGGCCTACGGGCGCGTCGAGGCGCTGCGCGAGGCGACGCTCTCGGTCGGCGAGGGCGAGCTCGTCGCGGTGGTCGGGCCCAACGGGGCCGGCAAGTCGACGCTGCTGAACACGGTCGCGGGCCGGCACCGGCCGCGCGCCGGCGCGGTCGCGTTCGACGGGCGCGACATCGTCGGCGCGGCCCCCGAGCGGATCGTCGGCTTCGGCCTCGCGCTCGTCCCCGAGGGGCGCCACATCTTCGAGACGCTCAGCGTCGCCGAGAACCTGCGCCTGGGCCGCATGGCCGGCCGCGGCCGCACAAGCGCCGAGGACGTGCGCGAGCTGGTCGCGCGCCGCTTCCCGGTGCTCGAGCGCTACGCGGACACGCCCGCGGGCCGGCTCTCCGGCGGCGAGCAGCAGCAGCTCGCGATCGCTCGGGCGATGGCGGCCAAGCCGCGCATGCTCATGCTCGACGAGCCGTCGCTCGGGCTCGCGCCGCTGATGGTCGACGCGGTCTTCGAGCTGGTCGTGCAGCTCCACGCCGAGGGAACCTCGATCCTGCTCGTCGAGCAGAACGCCCGGCGGGCCGTGAGCCTCGCCGACCGCTCCTACGTCCTGCGCTCGGGCCGGATCGTCCGCGAGGGCCGCCGCGAGGAGCTGCTCGAGGACTTCGAGCAGATGACGTCCGCCTACATGGGAGGGGGTTGACCAGATGGAGGACGCGATCCAGCTGCTCGTCGACGCCGTGAGCGTGGGGGCGCAGTACGCGCTGCTCGCGCTCGGCATCGCGTTGCTGTTCGGGATCATGAACCTGATCAACTTCGCCTACGGCGAGCTGCTGATGATCGGCGGCTACGCGCTCGTCGTCCTCGCCGGGATGTGGGCGCCGCTGATGGTGCTGGTGTCGATCGCGATCGTCGTCGTGGCCGCGCTGCTCATGGACCGGATCGCGTTCAAGCCCGTGCGTCGCGCCGACGCCACCACCCTGCTGGTGACGTCGTTCGCGCTCAGCTACCTGCTGCAGAACGTCGCGATCATGATCTTCGGCTCGCTGCCGGAGACCACGGGCGCGGGCAGCGGCCTGGCGCGCTCGATCGACATCGCCGGGGTCGTCGTCTCGCGGCTCGACCTCGTGCTCATCGCCGTCGCCGGCGCGCTCATCGTCGCGCTGGTGCTGATCGTCAAGCGGACGGCGCTGGGGATCCAGATGCGGGCGGCCGCCGAGGACTTCGAGATGGCTCGCCTCATCGGCGTCAACGCGGACCGCATCATCGCCGTCGGCTTCGCGATGTCGGGCCTGCTGGCCGGCGTCGCCGGCTACTTCCTCGTGGCGCAGACGGGCAGCGTCTCGCCGACCTTCGGCGTCTCCGCGGTGCTGATCGCGTTCATCGCGACGATCGTCGGCGGGCTCGGCTCGCTGCGCGGGGCAGTGCTGGCGGGCTTCGCCCTGGGCTTCATCACGATCGCCTTCCAGGAGCTGCTCCCGGCCGGCCTCGTGCCCTACCGCGACGCCTTCGTCTTCGCCGTCGTGCTCCTGACCCTTGTCCTGCGTCCACAGGGCCTGATCCCGCAGACCGCGCGCGCGGCGCGCGTGTAGGAGGTCGCCGACCCATGCCCCGCCAGGCGCCCAGCGCCCTCCCGCTAGCGGCGATCGTCGTGGTCGTCGCGCTCGTCGCCGGTTCGCTGTCGCGCTCCTCGCAGCTCGACGTGACCACCGGCCTCGTGCAGATGTGCATCGTGATCGGGCTGTACTCGTTCGTCGGCGTGACCGGCGTCTTCTCGTTCGGCCACATCGGCTTCGCCGCGGTCGGCGCCTACGTCGCGGGCGTGCTCGCCGTGCCCGTCACGCAGAAGGAGCTGCTGTACGCCGAGCTGCCCGGCTGGCTGTCGAACGTCGAGCTCGACCCGCTGGTCGCCGTGCTCGCCGGGGCGCTCGCCGCCGGCGTCGTCGCCGCGCTGCTCGCGCCCGCGTTCGGGCGGGTCTCCGGGCTCAGTGCCGCGCTGGCGACGTTCGCCATGCTCGTGATCGTCTACGTCATCGCCCGCAACTACGAGCCGCTGACGCGCGGCACCAAGGGCATGCTCGGCGTGCCGCGGGAGACGACGCTGTGGGTCGCGGCGGTGTGGGCGATCGTCTTCGTCGTCGTCGTCGACCTGTACCAGAACTCGCGGATCGGGCTGCAGCTGAGAGCGGCCCGGGAGGACGACGTCGCCGCCGGCGCGATGGGCGCCCGCGTCGGCGTCCTGCGCGGAGGAGCGCTCATCCTCTCCGGCCTGCTCGTCGGCCTGGCCGGCGGCGTCTACGGGCAGCTGCTCGGCTCGTTCAACCCCGACGTCTTCTACCTGGACCTGACGTTCCTCACCCTCGCGATGCTCGTCGTCGGTGGGATCAACAGCCTCACGGGCGCGGTGATCGGGACGCTCGTGCTGACCTTCCTGGCGCAGTGGCTGCGGGACCTGGAGGGCGCGCTGGACCGGCCGGGGCTGACGGAGGTCTGCTTCGCGATCCTCATGTTCGCCATCCTCGTGCTCCGCCCGAGCGGCATCACCGGCGGGCGCGAGCTGCGGCTCAGGCTGCCGCGGCGGCGACGGCGTCAGGAGACGCCGCCGCCGGTGGCGGAGGTCCGGCCGAACTCGCGGACGTAGCCGGCCACGTCGAAGTCCTCGGTCACCACGTCGTACTCGTAGCGGCCGGCCTCGACCTCGGTCCAGATGCGGTCGTACTCCAGGGCGTCGACGGCGCGATAGCGGATGCGGTCGCCGGCGCGCAGCAGGACGCCGTCGGGCGGGAACGCGGCGTTGCGCGGGTGGGGCTCGTAGATGTTGACCGCCAGGCGGCCGAGGAGCTGGTAGCCGCCTGGGCTGGCGACGGGGTAGGCGCCGGTCGAGAAGCCCGCGAGCGCGAGGCAGCGTGCCGGCGTGTAGTCGCGCGGGGTCTTCCACTTCGGCGCCGCCATGTGCATCGCCGGATCGAGGGGGGCCGAGAAGTAGCAGCCGGGCGTGAAGCCGACGCAGACGACCCAGAACTCGCCGGAGGTGTGGCGCTCGACGACCTGCTCCTTCGTCAGGCCGTTCTCGCGCGCGACGATCTCCAGGTTGTTCTCGACGCCGTAGCGGGCGGCCAGCTCACTGGACCACGGGTCGTCGTACCAGCAGGGCAGCAGCCAGCGCCGCGACGGCAGGGTCTTGACCTCGCCCAGCTCCGCGATCACGCGGTCGAGCGCCTCCTGGACCTTGGCGTTCGTGGTCTTGGTCCGGTCGAGCACGAGCGCCAGCTCGCGCAGCGACACCACCGTCTCGACGATGCCCGTGATCTTCGCCTCACGGACGAGGCGCTCCAGCTCGAGCACCTTGAAGCTCAGCTCCAGGTTCGCCTCGTCGCCGAACTCGACGCCCAGCATGCAGTCGCCCAGCGGCCGGTAGATCGGCTCGTCGTAGATCATGGGATCGCGTCCTCGCTCTCGGTCGCCGCCTGCCGGGCGACGCCCAGCTCGTCGAGCACGGCGCAGACGCGCTCGACGATCGCGGTCGCGGTCGGGCCGTCGCCGTGCACGCAGATGCTCTCCGCCGCCAGCGGGATCGTGCCGCCGTCGATCGTCTCCACCTTCTGGGTGCCGAGGAAGCGGCGCAGGGCGGCCTCGGCGTCGTCGGGGCTCATCGGCTCGCGGTGGCGCTCGACGACGGTCTCGCCGTCGGCGCCGTAGCGCGAGTCGGGGTAGAACTCGCGCATGACCCGCACGCCGCGGTCGCGCGCCACGCGCAGCAGCGCTCGGTCCTCGGAGCCCGCCGGCCAGAAGAGGGCGGGGCGCTCCATGACCTCGAACATCGCGTCGACCGCGGCGACGGCCAGGTCCTCGCGTCGGTTGAGCATCGGGTACAGCGCGCCGTGCGGCTTGACGTGGTCGAGCCCCCGCCCGTGCGGGCGCAGGAAGGCCTCCAGCGCCCCGGACTGGTAGACGACGTAGGCGTGGAGGTCCTCGGGGGAGACTTCCATGACGCGCCGGCCGAAGCCGAGCAGGTCCGGGAGCCCGGGGTGCGAGCCGACCGCGACCCCGTGCTCGACCGCCGCCGCCACCGAGCGGCGCATCGTCACCGGGTCGCCGCCGTGAAAGCCGCAGGCGAGGCTCGCGGTGGTGATCCGCCCCAGCAACTCCTCGTCGGCGCCGAGCCGCCAGTTGCCGAACGACTCGCCCAGGTCGCAGTTGAGGCCGATGCGCTTCACGGCGCCTCGGCGATCGCCGCCAGCTCGTCGCGGGCCGTTTGCTGCGCCTCGTCGACCGTGACGGCTTCGAAGCGGACCGGGTCCATCGGGCGGATCTGGCCGAGCACCCCGAGGTCGGTGGAGATCACGGTGCCGATCTTCGCGTAGCCGCCGGCGGTCGGGTTCTCGACGCCCATCGCGATCGGCTCGATGCCGCCGGGCACCTGGATGCCGCCTATGGGGATGATGTCGTCGACGATGTCGGCCGGCCCGGAGCCGGCGTCGCGCACCAGGTACTCGGGGCGCTCGCGCAGCTCGAGCGCCGGGCCGAGGAAGCGGAAGCCCATGCGGTCCGAGGTGGGGGAGAGCTGCCACTCGGCGGTGAAGAAGGTCTCGAGTCCGCGCTCGGTGAAGAGGTGGTCCTGGGGTCCGGGCACGACGCGCACGGTCCATGGCCGCTCGTCGAGCCGGCGGCGCGCCGCCTCCGCGACGCTGCGGCCGGGCGCGACGGCGTCGGAGGCCGGGCCGATGGGGAGGCGGTCGCCCTTGCGCAGCGCGCGGCCCTCCAGCCCGCCCTGACCGCCGCGCACGTACGTGGCGCGCGAGCCGAGGTACGGCAGCACGTCGATGCCGCCCGCCACCGCCAGGTACGCCCGCATCCCCGGCCCCACCTTGCCCACCCTCAGCGTGGCGCCCGCCTCGACCGCGACCGCCGTCCAGGTCGGCACCGGCTCTCGGTCGAGCGTCGCGTCGACGTGGCCGCCGGTGAGGGCGATGACGGCCGGGCCGTCGAACTTGAGCGTCGGCCCGGTGGCGAGCATCTCCAGGCCCGCCAGGCCCGGGTCTCCCGGGGTCAGCGGCGGCGGCGGGAGCGGGTTGCCGACGAGCACGCTGGCCAGCGCGAACGAGCGGTAGTCCTGCGGGCCGGCGGGCGGGATGCCGCGCGACAGGTAGCCGGGGCGGCCGCCGTCCTGGATCGTGGTCTGCAGCCCCGAGCGGACGACCTCGACGTGCACGGGCTCGGCCATCGCGGTCACGCCCGGAGGACGAACGGGTCCTGGACCTCGTCGGAGAGCTCGACCCAGACGCTCTTGGTCTGCACGTACTCGCGGATCGCGTCGATGCCGTTCTGGCGGCCGATGCCGCTCTCCTTGTAACCGCCGAACGGGGACTGCGGGGCCATCGCGCGGTACATGTTCACCCACACCGTGCCCGCTTGGAGCGCCCGCGCGACGCGATGGGCCCGACCGACGTCCCGCGTCCAGAGCCCCGCGGCGAGGCCGTAGCGGGTGTCGTTGGCGGCCCGGACGACCTCGTCCTCGTCCTCGAAGCGGAAGAGCGCCAGCACGGGTCCGAAGACCTCGTTCTGCGCCAGATGGGAGTCCGGCGCCGCGCCCGAGACGATCGTCGGCTGCCAGAAGAAGCCGTCCTCGCGGCCGGGCACCTCCGCGGGCCGCCCTCCGGCGACGACCTCGCCGCCCTCGGAGCGGGCGCGCTCGACGAACGACGCGACCTTCTCGAGCTGCGGCTTGGTGGCGATCGGGCCCATCTGCGTCTCGTCGTCCATCGGGTCGCCGATCTTGATGCGCTCTGCCCGGCTCACCAGCCTGTCGACGAGCTCGTCGTAGACGCGCGCGTGGACGAACGCCCGCGAGCCCGCCACGCAGGTCTGCCCGGCGGCGGCGAAGATGCCGGCCAGGACGCCGGCCTCGACCGCGTCGAGGTTCGCGTCCTCGAAGACGATGTTCGCCGACTTGCCTCCCAGCTCGAGGGTCACCGGGACGAACCGCCGCGCCGCGGCCACGCCGACCGCACGGCCCGCCTCGACGCCGCCGGTGAGCGACACCTTCGCGACGAGCGGGTGCTCGACGAGGGTCTTGCCCACGTCTCCCAGCCCGGTGAGGACGTTGAACGCCCCGGCCGGGAAGCCGACGCGGTGCGCGAGCTCGGCGACCGCGAGCATCGACGCGGGCGTGACCTCGGACGGCTTGACGACCACCGTGTTGCCGGCGGCCAGCGCGGGGGCCGCCGCCATCATCGTCAGGAAGACGGGGGAGTTCCACGGGGTGATGATCGCCACGACGCCGAGCGGCTCGGGCACGGTGTAGTTGAGGATGCTCTGCCGGTCGAGCGGGATCGTCGTGCCCTCGAGCTTGTCGGCCATGCCCGCGAAGTAGCGGATCCACTTCGGGACGAGCTGGAGCTGGACCAGCATCTCCTTGTAGAGCTTGCCGTTGTCGCGGGTCTCCAGCGCCCCGATGCGCTCCGCGTCTTCGGCGATCGCGTCGGCCAGGCGGAACAGCAGCAGGCCGCGCTCGCTGGCGGCGAGCGAGCGCCAGGCGTCGGACTCGAATGTCGCGTGGGCCTGTCGGACGCACGCGTCGACGTCGTCCGCGGTGGCCGCGGCGACGCGCGCCCACGTGCGGCCGGTGGTGGGGTCGACGGTCTCGAACCGGCGCCCGTCGCCCGCGGGGCGGTGTTCTCCACCGACGAAGAGGTCCAGCTCGTCAAGGGCTGCCGATTCGGGCACGGTCACACCTCAGCATAAAAAGCAAGGTCGTTGATGAATTAAGGACGTTAGCGGCGCGCGTCGGGGGTGTCAACCGGCGGAGGCCGTCGCCGCTTCCGGCTTGACAGTGGTCGGAGTCGAGGTGTAGAACCGTAATGACAAACGGTGTTGGTCTTTTTCTTTGGCCGCGCCGCGACGCCATGACGGGCTGATCTCCGAGGAGAGGTGACGAGGATGCAGCGCAAGAGACGGCGGTGGGGTGCCCGCCTCGCCGCGATCGTGGTGGTCCTGCTGGGGCTCGCGGTCGGCGTGATCGCCTGCGGCGGAGACGACGACGAGGGCTCGACCTCCACGTCCGCGACCGGCGCCGCGACGAGCGGCGAGGAGGCCGCGGGCACCGGATCGCTCCAGGGCGACGGCAAGGAGATCGTGATGTTCACGATGACCGCCTCCAACGTGTACGGGGCGGTCCAGATCGACGGCGCCAAGCAGATGGCCGAGAAGCTCGGCTACGAGCTGAAGGTCTTCCAGAACAACTTCTCGCAGCCCGAGCAGGACCAGCAGGTCCAGCAGTACGTCGCCACCGGCGCCAAGCCGGCGGCCGCGCTGATCTTCCCGTGGGTCGCCGACGCCGCGATCAACGCGATACGCCAGCTCTCGACGATCGCTCCGGTGATCCTCATCACCCAGGAGCCCAACGAGCAGTCGCGCGAGTTCGTCAAGGCCTATGCGGGCGCCAACCAGCAGCTCATCGGCCGCGTCGCCGGCGAGATGCTGCTGGAGGCCAGGCAGGAGGCGCGCGACGAGGACGTCAAGCTCCACAGCGAGGAGGGCAACCTGCTCGTCTTCCAGCACCCCGAGGGCGAGAAGACCGGGGTGGAGCGCTGGAAGGGCTTCGAGGACGCCACCGCCGACGAGCCGTTCAACGTGATCGGGACCGAGTACGGCGCCAACGACCCGGAGACCGGCTACGAGAAGGGCAGCCAGGTCATCCCGCGCTTCAAGGACAAGGGCATCGACTTCCTCTACGTCTCCAACCAGCAGGCGGCGAACGGCATCATCCGCGCGCTGAAGGAGAACGGGATCAAGCCGGGCAAGGACGTCAAGATCGTCTCGAGCGACTGCTCCGGCAGCCTCGAGGCCGTCGAGAACGGCGAGACCTTCGGCACGGGCCTCCAGTCGGGCGCCATCGAGGGCCAGCTCGGCGTCGCGACCGCCGCCCAGTACATCGCGACGGGGAAGGTCGAGGGCGAC
>JANJUA010000380.1 GCA_024710825.1 Solirubrobacteraceae bacterium | reverse complement strand
GCGGCGAGCGTGGCCGGCAGACGCGACGCCTCGTTGCGGGCGGCGATGAGGATGACGGGTGGTCGCGGATCCATGTCGGCGGTTATCGTGCCAGCCCCGCAACCCGGATCAGGAGCGAAGACCTTGCCTGACGTCGAAGCGCACATCACCGGAACGGTCTGGAAGATCGAGTGTGCAGTAGGTGACGAGATCGCCGAGGGAGACACGGTCGTGATCCTCGAGTCGATGAAGATGGAGATGCCGGTCGAGGCCGAGGAGGACGGCACGGTGAAGGAGATCCGCTGCGCCGAGGGGCAGGCGGTGAGCGAGGGCGACGTGCTCGTCGTCCTCGAGTAGCGGTTCCCATGGCCGGCGAGGTCCTCGTCGACGAGCCCTCCGAAGGGGTCGTCCGCCTCAGCATCTCCAACCCGGACAAGCGCAACGCGCTGGACCACGCGATCCTCGACCGGCTCACGGAGCTGCTGCGCTCGCTCGACGCGCCGTGCGTCGTGCTCACCGGCCGGCGCGGCATGTTCTCCTCCGGCTACGACATCGGCGACATTCCCGAGGACGTGTTCGCCGACGAGGCCGAGAAGCTCGTCGCCCATCCCTACACGGCGGCGCTCCTGGCGCTCGAGGAATACCCCTACGCGACGGTCGCGGCGCTCACCGGCCCGGCGATCGGCGGCGGGCTGGAGCTCGCTCTCGCGTGCGACATGCGGGTGGCGCACGACGGGATCGTGGTGGGGATGCCGCCGGCGCGGCTCGGGCTCGTCTACTCCCACACCGGCCTGCGGCGCTTCCTCGACGCGCTCGGCGAGCCGCGCACGCGGGAGCTGTTCCTCCTCGGGCGCAACGTCGACGCGCGCACGGCGCTGCAGTGGGGGCTCGTCAACCGGGTCGTGGCCGAGTCGGAGCTCGAGGACGCCTCGCTGGAGCTCGCCGAGGAGCTGGCCTCCAACGCGCCGCTGGCGATCGCCGGCAACAAGCGGGCCCTGCGCGAGCTCCTGCGCGCATCCGCCCAGCTCGATCCCGACGTCGAGCGCGAGCTGGTCGCGCTGCGCCGGGCCTGCTTCGCCTCCGAGGACCTCAAGGAGGGCGTCCGCGCGTTCGCGGAGAAGCGCCCGGCCCGCTGGCAGGGCAGGTAAGGCGTCCGAGCCGCTGCCTACGCTGCTCGTCCATACACCGGCTACCCAGTGGTGGGAGGAGCGGCGGGATGGACTTGCAGGAGCGGCTGGACGAGCTCAAGGGCCTCGGCCTGCACCGGCGGATGCGGCTGGTGAGCGGCCCCCAGGGTCCGCGCGTGGTGCTCGACGGCAAGCCGGTCCTGGTGCTGTGCTCGAGCAACTACCTCGGGCTCGCCGACCACCCGCGGGTGCGCGAGGCCGCGGCGGAGGCGGCGATGCGCTGGGGTGTCGGCGCCGGCTCGTCGCGGTCGGCGGCGGGCACGATGACCGTGCACGGGCGGCTGGAGGAGCGGCTGGCGAGCTTCGTGGGCGCCGAGGCCGCCGTGCTGTTCGGCTCGGGCTACCTGGCGAACGTCGGGGTCGTCGCCGCGCTGGCGGAGCCCGGCGGGCTGGTGCTGGCCGACGAGCGCTGCCACGCGTCGCTGAGCGACGGCTGCGCGCTGGCGCGGGTGGAGACACGGCGCTACCGCCACGCCGACATGGACCATCTGGCGGCGCTGGCGCGCGCGTCCGCAGGCCGCCCGCTGCTCATCGTGACCGACGCCGTCTTCGGCACCGACGGCGACGTCGCCCCGCTCGAGGAGATCGCGGAGATCGCGCGGCGCCGCGGCGCGCGGCTCGTCGTCGACGACGCGCACGGCTTCGGCTGCCTCGGTCCCGGGGGCCGCGGCGCGGTGGCGGCGGCCGGTCTGGAGGGCGAGGTCGACGTGGTCGTCGGCTCGCTCGGAAAGGCGCTCGGCTCCTACGGCGCGTTCGCGGCCTGCGAGGCGGCGACCGCGCGGTTCCTGGCCAACCGCGCGCGGACGCTGCTCGCCTCCACCGCTCCCCCGCCGCCCGCGGTGGCCGGCGCGCTGGCGGCGCTGGCGCTGCTGCGCGAGCAGCCGCACCGGGTGGACAAGCTCCAGGCCAACGCCGAGGCGCTGCGCGCGGCGCTCGCGCACGAGGGCTTCGGGACGGCCGGCTCGACGACTCAGATCGTCCCGCTCGACGTCGGCGACGCGGTGCCGGCGCTGCGGCTCTGCGAGGCCGCGCTGGAGCGCGGCGTGTTCGCCGAGCCGGTGCGTCCGCCGACGGTGGCTCCCGACGCCGCGCGCGTGCGGCTGGCGGTGATGGCCTCGCACACGAAGGACGAGCTGCGCGACGCGGCGCGCGTCCTCGCCCGCGCGGCCGCGCAGGTGGGCGTGCGCCCCGCCGTCAGCGCACCGGTCGCCGCCGCGCGGTCCGTCCGTCCGTTCGACGGCCAGGCCGCGCCGATCGCCCGAGCCGCCTGAGCCGCCTCAGCGCTCGCCGTCGGAGGCGACCTGGACGATCGAGGCGTCCACCAGCCACTCGACCGGCGCGACGTCGTCGGTGTAGACCCTCCCACCCGGCAGCCGGGGCGCCAGCCGCGCCGCCGTCGCCAGCGCGACCGGGCGCAGCTCGACGGGCAGGTCGCGCACGCGCTCCGCCAGCAGCTCGCCGGAGACCGCGGCGTCGCTGCCGACGAGCATCGTGTTCGTGTCCTGCACCGGATCGCGCAGGACCGTCGCGAAGACGTCGTCCATCGTCGCCGACAGCACCTGCTCGAGGTCGTCGCTGCTCTCCGGGTGGCCGACGTTGATGACGACCATCCCGCCCGGCGCCAACCGGTCGCGCGCGAGCTCGAAGAACTCGCGGGTCGTCATGTAGAACGGGATGTACGGCTGGCGGTAGGTGTCGACGACGATGAGGTCGAAGCGGCCGTCGCTGCGGCGCAGCCACGGCCTGGCGTCGGCGGTGTGGGTGTGGAGGTTCTCGCCGCGCAGGTCGAAGTACGCGCGGCCCATCTCGGTCAGCTCGTCGTCGATCTCGACGGCGTCCACCCGCGTCTGCGGGAAGTAGTGCCCGTAGGCGCGCGCCGTCGTGCCGCCGGCGTTGCCGAGGATCGCCACCCGCGCCGGCGGCTTCGATGAGGCCGCGAACGGCAGCACCAGCGGCTCGTCCCAGTAGCCGCCCGTGAGGTGGGAGCCGTCCTCGGGCAGCAGCGAGTGGATCGCCTGGCCCTCGTTGAGCTCCATCCAGCGGTCGCCGCTCGCCTTCTCCACCACGCGCGCGTAGCCGTACTCCGTCTCGGCCTCGTCGAGCAGGGTGTCGCCGGGCTCGGCCGCCTTGATCGTCCCGACCGGCAGCGCCACGAGGATCGCCAGCGCGATGGGCGCGAGCACCGCCCGGCGGGCGAGGCCGAGCAGCGAGACGAGCGCCAGGGCGAGCGCGAAGATGAGGAACGTCCGCTTCGTGCCCGCGAACGGGATGAGGACGAGCGCGCTGAGGAACGTGCCGGCGAGCGAGCCGAGCGTCGAGACCGCCCACAGCCGTCCCGTGACCGTCCCGGCCTCCTCCACCGCGGCGACGCTGAGCCGGACCGCGTACGGGGAGATCATGCCGAGCACGAACACGGGGACCGCGATCAGCACCAGGACCGCGATCAGCGAGCCCACGAAGGCGCCCGCCTCGATGGCGTCGAGCGCGTCGACCGCCTCCCCCAGGAACGGCCCGGCCACGAACGGCACGAGCGCGATCAGGCCCGAGGCGATCAGCACGAGGCGGCAGAGCCCGCGCAGCGACGGGTTGCGGTCGGCCGCGCGCCCGCCGACCCAATAGCCGACCGACAGCGCGACCAGCACCGTGCCGATCGTGTTCGCCCAGATGAGCGTCGAGTCGCCGAAGTAGGGGGCGAGCAGGCGCGCGGCGGCGATCTCGCTGCCGAGCGCGGCCATGCCGACGACGAACTCGATGGCGAGGATCCGGCGGATCGGGGCGGATGCGGGGGTCACCTCCACATCCTGCCCCAGTCGGACGCCATGTGCCGGCGATCAGTCCTCGTAGAGGACGAAGTCCCGCTTGCGGGCCCCGCACACAGGGCAGAACCAGGTGTCCGGGATGTCGTCGAAGGCCGTCCCGGCGGGGATGCCTCCGTCGAGATCGCCCTCGGCCGGATCGTAGATGAAGCCGCAGGACTCGCAGATCCACCGCTGCGCGGTGCTCGTCTCACTCATGCTCCTCAAGGTATCGTCGGACTCCGCATGGAGGAGCTCAACCTCACCGGAAGCGCCACGGTCCCGCGACCCGCGGCGTCCGTGATCGTCGTCCGCGGCGGCGCGGAGACGCTCGAGGTGCTGCTCGTCCAGCGCACCCACGAGGCCCGCTTCATGGGCGGCGTGTGGGTCTTCCCCGGCGGCGCGGTCGACCCCGGCGAGGACGAGCGCGGCGCGGCCGTGCGGGAGCTGCGCGAGGAGGCGGCGGTCGACGTGGCCGACGCCGCCGGGCTCGTGCCGTTCAGCCGCTGGATCACGCCGGCCGAGGTCAAGGTCCGCTTCGACACGCACTTCTTCGTCACGCCGCTGCCCGACGGGGCGCAGCCCGCGGTCGACGGCGCCGAGTGCGTCGCGCTCGGATGGTTCAGCCCGCGCGAGGCGCTGCTGGCGCACGCCCGCGGCGAGATCCTGCTCGTCTTCCCCACGATCAAGCACTTCGAGCAGCTCGAGCCGTTCGCCAGCGCGGACGCGCTGGTCGAGCACGCCCAGGGGCGCGAGGTGGTGCCCGTGCAGCCGAGGGTGCTGGTGACCGGCGAGACCGCGCGCATCCTCCTGCCGGGCGATCCCGGCTACGACGAGGCCTGAGCGCTCAGCCCGGCCGGACGACGCGAGCGGCCGGGAAGCGCTCGACCGCCTCGCGCTCGAGCTCCTCGTCCCCGGTCAGCAGGACGATCACGTCCGCCGCGAACGTGGCCTGCGCGTCCTGCAGCGCGAGCAGCGGCTCGCTCTCGCCCACCTCGCCGGACGCGCGGACGCCCTCGGAGCGGAGCGCGTCGACGCTGCGCTCCTCCAGCTCGCGCGCCTCCGCGATCGCCTCGTCGCTGTCGGACATCCAGAAGGCGAGCCGGGACTGGTTGACGGCGGGCGCGACCACCAGAACCTGTGCCTCGTCGAGGCGCTCCTCGCCGGGCAGCGCCGCCCGCACGTCCGCGGCGTCGACCGCCTCGTGGGCCAGGACCAGGACGCGCAGCATGAGCCGACCAGTTCCCGACCGCCCGCCCGACGAAACGTCGCCCGGGAGATGCGCGGCCGGGCCCGCGACGGCCTCGCCGGACCGCCCCGCGGAACTTACGCCCGGCCGAAGGGTTAGAGTCGGCGAAACCCCTCTTAATCGTGGAAGCCGGCGCACTCCAAGCACCAGCAGGCCTCAGTCGGATCTCGATCTCGACCCCGTTGCTGCGCCTGCGCTCGGACGAGCAGCTCGTCGCGTTGTTCCGGTCGGGCAACGAGGATGCCTTCCAGGTCATCTTCGACCGCTACCGCCAGCGGCTGTTCGCCTACACCCGCCAGATGCTGTCGGGCTCGCGCCAGGACGCGGAGGACGCGCTGCAGGACGTCTTCCTGCGGGCCTACGCCGCGCTGCGGGCCAACGACCGCCCCGTCTCGCTGCGCGCGTGGCTCTACCGCGTCGCGCACAACCGCTGCATCGACCAGCTCCGCCGGCCGACCCCGGCTCACTCCGACGTCTTCGAGATGTCGCGCGGCCCGCTGCGCGACCCGCTTCAGGAGACCGAGCGGCGCGAGGACCTGCGCCGACTCGTGGAGGACGTGTCGCGGCTGCCGGAGGCCCAGCGCTCGGCGCTGCTCATGCGCGAGATCGACGGGCTCAGCTACCAGGAGCTCGCCGACGCGCTCGACGTCACGGTCCCCGCGATCAAGTCGCTGCTCGTGCGGGCTCGGATCGGGTTGGTCGAGGCGATCGAGGCACGCGACACCGCGTGCGTCGACATCCGGACCGACCTGCTGACCTCCTTCGACAAGGGCGTGCGCTCCACCGGCAAGGCGCGCCGCCATCTGCGCGACTGCGCGGGCTGCCGCGCCTACCGCACCGAGCTGCGCGCCGTCCGTCGCGGCCTCGGCGCGTTGAGCCCCGGGCATGGTCCGCTCTCCCTGCTGGCGAAGGCGCTGGGCATCGGCGGAGCCGGTGGCGGCGCCGCCGCGGGCGGCGGC
>JANJUA010000349.1 GCA_024710825.1 Solirubrobacteraceae bacterium | reverse complement strand
GGCGAGGTGCGGGACGGGCTTGAGCACGACGGCGATCTCCGTCGCCTTGCGCGCCAGCCGCTTGCCGGTGCGCAGGTAGAACGGCACCCCGTTCCAGCGCCAGTTGTCGACCTCCAGGCGCAGCGCCGCGTAGGTCTCCGTCCGCGAGCCCGGCGGGACGCCCTCCTCCTGCAGGTAGCCGGGGACGTCCTCGCCGCCGATCGCGCCCTCCGTGTACTGGGCGCGCACGGTGTGCTCCGCCTCGGGTGGCCGGATCGCGCGCAGCACCTTGACCTTCTCGTCGCGGACCTCGTCGGCGGAGAACCGCACCGGCGGCTCCATGCACAGCAGGCACAGGAGCTGGAGCATGTGGTTCTGCACGAGGTCGCGCAGCGCGCCCGCCGCGTCGTAGTAGCCGGCCCGCGTCCCGATCCCGACCTCCTCGGCGGCCGTGATCTGCACGCAGTCGATGTAGTTGCGGTTCCACAGCGGCTCGAACATCCCGTTGGCGAAGCGGAACGCCAGGACGTTCTGGACGGTCTCCTTGCCGAGGTAGTGGTCGATGCGGAAGACCTGCGGCTCGTCGAAGACCGCCAGGACGCGCCGGTTGAGCTCGCGCGCCTCCTCGCCGGTCGTCCCGAACGGCTTCTCGATGATCACCCGCGTGTCGCAGTCGCCGTGGCGGTCCAGGCCCTGCGCGCCGAGCGCCTCGACGATCACGGGGAAGAACGACGGCGCCGTGGAGAGGTAGAAGGCGCGGTTCATCGGCGAGCCGCACTCGGCGTCGAACTCCTCGAGCTGCGCGGCGAGGCGCTCGTAGACGGTGGCGTCGTCGAACGTGCCCGGGAGGTAGCGGACGTGCTCCAGGAGCGCGCCCAGGACCGTCTCGTCCGGCTTGCGGCGGCTGAACTGCACGATCGCCTCGCGCGCCTCGGCCCGATAGTCCTGGTGGCTCTTGTCGGAGCGCGAGATCCCGACGAGGTTGAAGCGCTCGGGCAGCGCCCCGTCGTGGGCGAGGTTGTAGAGCGCGGGCAGGAGCTTGCGCCGGGCGAGGTCGCCGGTCGCGCCGAAGATCGTCAGCGTCGTCGGTGGGACCGGCAGCCGCTCCAGGCCCTCGGCGAGCGGATTCTCGTCGAGGGCCGTCATCGGGTCACGTACCGTCGCGGAGCTTCACCGCGTGGCCGCCGAACTGGTTGCGCAGTGCCGAGAGCACACGCCCCGTGTAGTCCCCGTTGCCGCGCGTGTAGAACCGCGAGTAGAGCGCGGCGGTGATGACGGGCGTCGGCACGTCGTGCGCGGTGCCGGCCTCGATCGTCCAGCGGCCCTCGCCCGAGTCGTCGGTCCACTCGGTCAGGTTCGCCAGGTCGTTGCCCTCCTGCTCGAAGGCGTCGGCGGCCAGCTCGCACAGCCAGGAGCGGATGACCGAGCCCTGCATCCACAGGTGCGCGACCTGGGCGTTGTCGATCGGGAACTCCGACTTGTCGAAGATGTCGAAGCCCTCGGCGTACGCCTGCATGATCCCGTACTCGATGCCGTTGTGGACCATCTTCACGAAGTGCCCGGCGCCGGTCGGACCGAAGTGCCGCCAGCCGGGGCCGTGCTCCTCGGTCTCCGGCGGCGCGAGGACGGTGAGGATCGGCGCGAGCCGGTCGACCGCCTCGTCGGGTCCGCCGACCATCATGCAGTAGCCCACCTGGAGGCCCCACACCCCGCCGGACACGCCGACGTCGACGTAGTGGATGCCCTTGGCGTTCAGCGCGTCCCGGCGGCTCTGGTCGTCGGTCCACTTCGAGTTGCCGCCGTCGACGATCGCGTCGCCGGTTTCGAGCAGCTCGGCGAGCTGCTCGACCGTGCTCTGCGTCGCCTCGCCGGCCGGGACCATGATCCACACGGTCCGCGGCGCCTCGAGCTTCGACACGAGCTCCCGGAGGGAGGCGGCGCCCGTCGCGCCGTAGCCCTCGACCTCCTTGACCGCGTCCGCGCTGAAGTCGAACGCGACCACGGTGTGGTCCGAATCGCGATGGATCCGATGGACCATGTTGGCGCCCATCTTCCCGAGTCCCACGAAGCCCAGCTGCATCAGCGCGTCTCCCCGATCGTCCTTGGCGTGTGCTCCTCGCCCCCGAGCCGGAGCTCCTGCCCCGCCAGCAGCGCGGCGCCACGGACGCCGGCCCGCGGGCCGGCGCGCGCCACGCGCACCTCGGTCCTGGTCCCCGCGCCCGGCAGCACGAAGCGTGCCGCGGTCTCGCGGGCGGGGCCGAGGAGCAGCTCACCGGCGACGGACACGCCGCCGCCGATCGCCACGACCTCGGGGTCGAAGAGGTTGATCGCGTTCGCGATGCCGAGCCCGAGCCGGCGCCCGAGGATCGCGACCGTCTCGATCGCGTGGGCGTCGCCTCCCTGGGCGGCGCGCACCGCCTCGCGGCCGTCGGCGTGCCCTCGCTCGCGGGCGAGCTGGTCGAGAGCGCGGCCGGAGGCGAGCGCTTCGAGCGAGCCGGGCTGCGGGTGGTGCTCGGTCCAGTCGGGGCGCCCGTCGTGCGCGTCGGCGCCGATGATCATGTGGCCGAGCTCGGCCGCCGCTCCCGTCACGCCGCGGTAGACGTGCCCGTCGATGACTATCCCGCCGCCGACGCCGGTGCCGATCGTGAAGACGACGAGGTCGCGCGTCAGCAGCACGCCGTCCTCGCCGTGCGCCTCGGCGAGCGCCGCGAGCGAGGCGTCGTTGTCGACGAACACGGGGAGGCCGAGCCGCTCGCGCAGCACGGCGCGCAGCGGGACGTCCTGCAGCGGGACGTTCACGCTCGAGCGGGCGGTCCCGGTGGCCCAGTCGATGACCGACGGGATCCCGACGCCGACGGCGTCGACCGGGGCGTCCCCGGCGGCGATCGCGACGCCCTCCACGAGCTGCTCGATCAGCGCCTCGGCGGAGCGCTGCTCCGTGGGTACGTCCCGCGGCTCGCCGAGCACGCCGTCGGTGAGCACGGCCGTCGACACCTTCGTGCCGCCGACGTCGACGCCGATGAGTCGCTCGGTCACTGGCGACGTGTCTATCACACGGGCGCCCCTGCGATCCGGTAGCGCAGCAGCAGCGCGCCCTCGCATTCGTAGGCGTCGAGCGGCTCCAGCGCGAGCTCCTCGGGCAGGGGTCCGGCGACGAGCGGCAGCGGCTCGCGCCCGCCGACCAGCTGGGGCGCGAGCGCGAGATGCAGCTCGTCGACCAGGCCCGCCCTCAGGAGGCCGGAGTTGAGCGTCGCGCCGCCCTCGCAGAGGATCGAGCGCAGCCCGCGGGCGCGCAGGTCGGTCACCACCGCCGTCGGATCCGGGTCCGCCAGCGTCACGACCTCCACGCGGGCCGTCACGTTCGGGGGGATCTCCAGCTCGGCGCCCGTGTAGACGAGCACTCGCGCCTCGCTCTGCGTGAACAGGGGGATGCCCCAGGGGACCTCGCCGCGGCGCGTCAGCGTCACGCCGACCGGCTCCTCGGTCAACCCGGCGGCGCGGCGCATCGCGAGGCGGCGCTCGTCGCGGATCCACGCGCCGTAGCGCTCGGCCCGCAGGGTCCCGGTGCCGACGAGGATCGCGTCGGCGTGCGCGCGCAGGGCGTGGAAGAGCTCGCGGTCGCCGCGGCCGCCGCGCAGGCCGCCGCTGCGGCCGGCGACGGTCGTGTGCCCGTCGAGGGACGCGACCATGTTGAGGACGAGCGCCTCGCGGCCGGTGAGGTGGGCGGCGGCCTGCGCCGGCGTGACCTCCCCGGGCTCGGGCAGCAGGCGGCGCAACATGAGGGGGCAAGCTATCGGGTAGGGAGACGCACGGCATGGAACGGACCCTCGAGGGCATCGCCGAGGCCGACGCCCGGCTCGGGCGCACGGTGCCGCTGCCGGCGGCGCCGCTGCCGCTCGTCCGCTGGACGGAGGTGCGCGCGCTGACCGACGACGGCGTGGAGGTCGAGTGGAACCTCGACGACTCGCGCGCGGGCGCGCCCGGGCGGATCGCGCTGTTCGTGGGGCTGGGGCCGCCCCCGGAGCGCGCCTGGCCGGCGGGCGGCCCCGAGCCGCGCGCGGTGCCGCTCGGCGACGCCGAGGCGACCTGGCGCGAGGCGGAGCTCGTCGAGGCGCAGCCGTCGCTGCGACCCGCGGTGGAGCTGCGCTGGCGCGCCCACGGGCTGGAGCTGCGGCTGACCGCGCAGGGCCCCTGGCGGCCCGAGCGGCTGGTCGAGATCGCCGCCTCGGTGCGTGCCGTTGGTTAGGGTCCCTCGCTCCATGACCGACTCCGCGCAGCACCCCGACCGGAACCTGGCCCTCGAGCTCGTCCGCGTGACGGAGGCGGGGGCGCTGGCCTCGTCGCGCCTGGTCGGGCGCGGCGACAAGGAGGCGGCCGACCAGGCCGCCGTCGATGCCATGCGCCACATGCTGACGAGCGTGGCGATGGACGGGATCGTCGTCATCGGCGAGGGCGAGAAGGACGAGGCGCCGATGCTGTTCAACGGCGAGGAGATCGGCAACGGGGAGCCGCCGCAGGTGGACATCGCCGTCGACCCGCTCGAGGGCACGACGCTGACCGCGAAGGGCATGCCGAGCGCGCTGAGCGTCATCGCGCTGTCGGGCCGCGGCACGATGTTCGACCCGGGCCCGTGCGTCTACATGGAGAAGCTCGCGGGCTCCGAGAAGGTCGCCGACCTGCTGGATCTCGACCGGCCGATCGGGGAGACGCTCGCCCTCGTGGCGGAGCGCAAGCGGATCGACATCGGCGACGTCATGGTGGTCGTGCTCGACCGTCCGCGCCACGAGCAGGGCATCGCCGCGATCCGCGCCGCGGGCGCGCGAGTGCGGCTCATCACCGACGGCGACGTCTCCGCCGCCCTGCTCGCGGTGTCCGACCGCTCGCCGGTCGACCTCCTGTGGGGCGTCGGCGGCACGCCGGAGGGCGTCATCTCCGCCGCGGCGATCAAGTGCCTGGGCGGCCAGCTCGTCGGCCGGCTGTGGCCGCGCGACGACGCGGAGCGTCAGGCGGCGCTTGACGCCGGCTACGACCTGGACCGCCAGCTCACCGTCGACGACCTCATCCGCTCGGACGACTGCTTCTTCTCGGCCACCGGCGTGACCGACGGCGACGTGCTCCAGGGCGTGCGCTTTCGCGGCGGCCGGGCGACGACGGAGTCGCTCGTCATGCGGTCGCGCTCGGGGACGGTGCGACGGGTCGCGGCTACCCACGACCGCGGCAAGCTGCGGTCGATGGCCGGCGTGCGCTTCGGCTAGCTCGGCTCGTTCGGCTGGTCGGCGAAGCGCCCGATGTGCGACTCGGCGAGGTCGAGCCGCGCGAGCGAGCGCAGGAAGCTGTGCGTGACGATCACGTGGATGCGCGACTGGGTGTTCTCGTAGACCCAGCGCCCGAGCCGTGAGGCGATGGCCGGGTAGAAGTTCGCCACCTCGACCTCGACGTGCAGCCGGCTCGGCCCGCGCCGGTGGACCTCGATCTCGAGGAAGCCGTCGCCGGAGTGGCCGCGCCGGGCGACGAGCAGCCCGCGGTCGATGCGCCAGCGGACCACGCCGTGCTCGTCGCCGAGCTCGTACTCGGGCGCCTTGAAGCTCAGGAGCGTCAGCGCGGGCCAGCCGAAGAGGCAGATGTCGCGCCCGTCGGGGCGGTAGTGCACGCGGATCACGCCGAGGCTGATGCGGGTCAAGAAGCGCCAGTAGGTCGCTGCCAGGCGCTCCATCCAGGCGCCCGACCAGAGCGCCAGCGGCTCGCCGGACGGCAGCTCGACGTCCGCCGACTGCACCGACCGGACGGCGCCGCGATCGTCGGTGGTGGTGTGCTCGGCGGGCGACGCGATCGTCGTACGGGCGGTGGCGCCGCGCGTGCTCAACAGCCGCCGCGCGTTGGCGAACAGCAGGACCGCCAGGGAGAGGAGCGCGGCGGCGGCGATCGCGAGGCGCTGCGGCATCGGGAGAAGGGTACGGGCGATCGGCGGCAGGGGTTCAGATTCTCCGGCTGCTGCCGATGACATCCCTGGCGGCGCACACAGGGAGGCGCTCCGACGACAACGGCACCCCCGTCGCGAGGCGGGTCCGCACAGCCAGGGGCCTTCTGCGGAAGGCGGCCCAGCCACCGAACAGGGAGGATCACGTGCGCTTCTGCTCATCGCTGCTTCGCGGCCTGCTCGTCGCGCTCGTCGTCGCCGCGGCCGGCGGCGCCTCCGCCTCCGCGTCCCCGCCTCCGCAGGAGCGCTTCCCCGTCGGCTCGTCGACGATGCAGGCCGCGCAGGACATCGCGCGCCAGCACTGGGGGACGGATCCGTGCGGCGGTGCCGTGGAGGTCGTGTGGACCGCGCTGCCGCGGCTGACGAACGCGATGGCGCGCTGGGCCAGCTTCGGCACCCCGTACGCGGCGCCCGAGCGCAACGTCGACTGCCGGGTCGAGCTCAACGTGGCCGCCTCCTACGACGTCGCCAAGCTGTGCACCGTCGTCGTGCACGAGTACGGGCACCTGGCGGGCCAGCCCCACCGCGACGGTGGTGACGAGGTCATGTCCGCGGTCTACTCGAAGGCGCTGCCGGCCTGCGAGGCGCTGGCCGCGGCGGTCGAGCCCCCGTCCTCGCGGAGGCGCGGGGGCGCCGCCGTCAGATCGGCTCGACGCTGACCGGCGCGCCCGCGGGCAGCGGCTCCGCGCCCCGCTCGACGAGCGCGAGGCCGTCGGCGGCGACCATCGACGAGAGGATGTGACTGCCCTGCGGCCCGGTCGGGGTGGCGACGATCGTCCCCTGATCGTCGGTCCGCAGGCTGACGCGGATCGCCTCGTCCCGGTGCGGGTTGCGCGCGACCGGCGTCGCGATGCGCGCGGTGCGGGTGGGCTGGGCGAACGGCGCGCCCTGGAGAGCGTGGAGCGCGGGTCGGGCGAAGAGGAGGAAGGTGACCATCGCGGAGACCGGGTTGCCGGGGAGGCCGAAGACGAGCGTGCCGTCGCGGTGGCCGAACCACGTCGGCTTGCCGGGGCGCAGGGCGACGCGCCAGAAGGCCTGCTCGACGGCGAGTCGCTCGAGGGCGGGCTTGACGTGGTCGTGGGGGCCGACGGAGACGCCGCCGGAGATGACCACGACGTCCGCTTCCTCGAGCGCGACGGCCAGCGCCTCCTCGGTGTCGGCGAGCGTGTCGGCGGCGCCGGTGACGGTGAAGACGCGGGCGCCGGCGTGCATGGCCAGGCCTGCGAGCGTGATCGCGTTGGAGTTGTGGATCTGGCCGGGGCCGAGGGGCTCGCCGGGGTCGGCCAGCTCGTCGCCGGTGGCGACGACCGCGACGCTCGGCTGCTCGCCGGCCCGGACGGTCGCGCGGCCGGCCGAGACGGCGACGCCGAGCTCGGCGGGCCCGAGGCGCGTCCCGGTGCGGAGGACGACCGCGCCGGCGGCCATGTCGTCGCCCGCGGGGCGGACGTTGCGGCCTGGGGCGACGTCGTCCGAGAGCGTGACGTGGTCGGGGTCGGGTCGGCTGGTGAGCTCCACCTGGAGGACGGCGTCGGCGCCGTCGGGCATCGCGGCGCCCGTGGAGATGGCGATCGCCGTGCCGCGCCGTACGGACTTGCGCGAGGGATGGCCCGCACGGGCCTCGCCGGCGATGCGCAGCGTGCGGCCGGCCGGCCCCGCGGTGACGGCGAAGCCGTCCATGGCGGAGCTGGCGAACGGCGGGACGGGGTGGGGCGCGACGACGTCCTCGGCCAGGATCCGGCCGAGGGCGTGCTCGATGCCTATCTCCTCGGAGCCCAGCGGGACGACGCTGCGCTCCACGATCGCGCGGGCGGCGGCGACGGAGAGAAGGTCGTCGTGCATGCGGCGGAAGGCTACTCGTCCCCGCCTGCTGGTATTCAAGGGATCTCGTGCGCGAACAGGCCGAGATCCCGCGCGGGCGTGCGCGCCCGGTGGCCGATGCCCCGGTGTCGGCGCTGGTCGCGCGCTCGGACGACGTCGCGCGCGAGTGGCTGCTCGCGCTGCTGGCGGCGTCACCGCTGTCGTCGGCCGCGTCGGTTCCGGTGGCCGCGATCGCGGCGGAGGGCCCGGCGCTGTGCGCGGCGATGGCGCGCGCGCTGGCGGACGACGGCGCGCTGGACGAGCTGGAGCCGGGCGTCGCGGCGGCGGCTCGCGTCGGCGTGCTCGCGGGCGCTGCGGGACCGGCGGAGGCGGCGGCCTCGGTGGAGGCGCTGCGCGAGGTGCTCTGGGCGGAGGCGATGGCGGAGCTGCGTCGCCCGTCGCCGGAATTGGTCGCGGACCTCGCGGCGCGCCTGGCGCTGGTCGCCGCAGTGGTCACGCGCGCCACGCTGAGCGCGAGCGCGGCGCCGGCTTCCACGCCCGCCGACGGAGCGCCGCCCGCGGCGGCGCCGCAGGCTCGGCCCGCACCGTACGCGGCTTCCGGCGGACCCGCACCCACCGCGCCGACGGCTGAGCCCGCAACCGCCGGCGCATCCGTCCCACCCTCATCCGCCGCGCCGCCGGTCCAGCCCGCGCCGCCCGCGGCTTCCGGCGGACCCGCACCGATCGTGTCGCCGGTCCAGGCTTCCGTCCCACCCGCACCCGCCGCTCCGCCGGCGCGCGCGGAGTCGCGCTTCGGCACCGGCCCGGACATGGCGCCCGGCGGGGACCCGCTCGGGGCGCCCTCCGCCGCCCTCGCGGGGGACGCCGTCGCGGCCGCTGCCT
>JANJUA010000348.1 GCA_024710825.1 Solirubrobacteraceae bacterium | reverse complement strand
CGGGGCGGGGTTCGCCGACGCGTTCGCCGCCGTCGTCAGCGCCCAGGACGTCCCGGCGGGCAAGCCCGCGCCCGACGTCTACCTGGAGGCCTGCCGCCGTCTCGGCGCCGACCCGGCCCGCAGCGTCGCGCTCGAGGACTCGCCGACGGGCGCGGCCGCCGCTCGCGCCGCCGGGATGTTCGTGATCGGCGTTCCCTCGCTGCCGGACCTCGAGATGCCCGCGGAGCTCGTCGTCACATCCCTGCACGCCGTCGAGATCCACGAGGCGGTCGGCCTGCGCCTGGCCGCGTAGGACCCCCGTGCCCTTCGCCGACCTCTCCTCGTTCTGGGCCGGCGTCGAGAGCTTCTTCTCGAGCCTGGCGGACGTGCGGTGGGTTGCGCTGCTCTGCGGGCTCGCCTGCTTCGGCACCTATCTGACGATCCGCTCGCGAGCGTACTTCCACGTCCTGCGCGCGGCGGACCCCGGCGAGCGCTTCCAGTGGCGGCGCATCTGGGGGGCCTACGTCGCCGCCTACGGCTTCAACAGCGTCGTGCCCGCCCGCGGCGGCGACATCATGAAGCTCTTCCTCGTCAAGACGTCGATCCCCAACTCCACGTACCCGGCGGTCGCCTCGTCCTTCACCGTCGAGGCGGTCTTCGACCTCACGATCGCCATCCCGGTGCTGGCCTACGCCTTCAGCCAGGGCGTCTTCCCCAAGCCGCCGGACTTCGCCTCGCTCGACGCGTTCGACCTCAGCTTCGTCGCCACCCATCCGCAGCTCACGCTCTTCCTGCTCACCGCGTTCGCGATCGCGGTGCTCGTCGCCTTCGCGGTCCTCTCGCGGCGGGTCAAGGCCTTCTGGGCCCGCGTCAAGCAGGGCGTGACGATCCTCTTCGACCGCGAGCGCTACGTCCGCGAGGTGTGGCTGGTGCAGTTCCTCGGCTGGCTGTTTCGCTTCGCCGCGTTCTGGTTCCTGCTCGACGCGTTCGGCGTCGGCGGGTCCGTCTCGAACGTCCTGCTGGTGCTCGGCGTCAACGCGATCGCGTCGATGCTGCCGTTCACGCCGGGCGGGGCGGGGGTGCAGCAGGCGCTGCTCGTCAAGGTGTTCGCCGGGACGGCGACGGGGGCGACGATCGCGGCCTACTCCGTCGGCCAGCAGATCGCCATCGCGTCGTTCAGCATCGCTCTCGGCTTCGCCGCGCTCGTCTTCGTCTTCCGGTTCCGCTCGTTCAAGGCGGTGATCGCGGCCGGGCGGGAGCACCGCGCGGCCGAGGAGGCTGCCGCCGGGTCTACTGAAGCCCGGAGCGCGCCTCGCGCACGAGCGTGACGGCCTCGGGGAAGACCGTCGCCATGACGGCGCGGATCTGCATGGCCTGCTCCTCCGCGTTGCCCTGCACGTTGATGCGGTTGATGGCGGCGACGGTCATCTGCACCGCCAGCCCGATGGCGTTGTCCGCCCAGGCCAGGCCCTGCTGACGCTGCATCGACTCGGCGAACTCCGCCATCCGCCGCTGCAGCTCGTCCGGGTCGCCGAAGAGGTTCTCGAATCCACCCATGGGCACCAGTGTAGGCACGGGTCTAAGGTCCACCTATGGCGACGATCGAGGGCGCGGGCGTTCCGCTCGCCTACGCAGAGTCAGGCTCCGGCCCGACCGTCCTGCTGATCCACGGCATGGCAGCGGATCGCTCGGTGTGGGCGGACGCCGCCGCGGCTCTCGCGGGCGACGCGCGCGTGATCTCCTACGACCGCCGCGGCTACGGCGGCAGCGGCGCCCCCGAGCCCTACGAGCGCACGACCGTCGCCGAGCAGGCCGAGGACGCGGCCGAGCTGCTGAAGGCGCTCGGCGCGGCGCCCGCCGTCGCCTGCGGGGTGGACATCGGGGCGCTCGCGGTCCTCGACCTGCTGCTGCGCCATCCGGGCCTGGTGCGCGCGGCGGTGCTGGTCGACGTGCCCGCCTTCCAGCTCGTGCCCGAGGCGAACGAGGCGCTCGCCGCGGAGCGCGCGCTGTTGGAGGAGGCGCTGCGGGCGGGCGGTCCCGAGGCGGCCGTCGCGGCGTGGCTGGCCGATCGCGGGATCGCCCGCGCCCCCGCCTCGCCGCGGGCGTTCTTCGCCGACTTCGGCGGTCAGGCGACGCTGCCGCTCACCCGCCGCGGGCTTCGGGGGATCGAGGTGCCGGCGGCCGTCCTCGACGGCCCGGCCGCCCCTCCGCACGTCCGCGCGGCGGGCGACGCAGTGGCCAGGCTGCTGCCGGGAGCGCGGCGGCGTGGGGCCCAAGCGCCTGCGGATGCCGTCCGGTCGCTTATGGTCCCGACATGACCGACGAGACCGCGCTACGCGAGCAGGCCGCCGCGAACCTCCGCCGCCGCCGCGACTTCCCCCTCCAGCTCATCCCCTACGTCGCCGTCAACGTCGTCCTCTGGGTGATCTGGGCAGCCACGGACGAGGGTTTCCCATGGCCGCTGTTCGTCACGGTCTTCTGGGGCCTCGGGCTCGCCACGCAGGCGTTCGACATCTACGCGCGCCGTCGTCCCATCACCCAGGCGGAGATCGACGAGGAGGCGCGTCGCCTGGGCGGCGCCGCGTAGCGCGCGAACCGTACACTGAACCCCTGCATGGCTCCTCTGACCCCCCGGCAGCCCACCTCCGCGCCCCCGCTGCCGCCGCGGATCACCGACTGACATGACCGAAGACCCCGAGCAGGCGCAGCTCGACTGGGAGCAGCGCCACCGGCGTACGGCCGCGGCCGCCACGGTCGCGGCGGGCGTCCTGACGCTGGCCGGCAGCTTCTACTCGCAGACCTCCCTCGACGCCGACGCGCCGCGGATCGGCGAGCTCCAGGCCATCGCGCCCGCGTTGAGCGGGCAGCTGGAGCCCGCGGTCAACCCGCGCTCGGTGCTCATCGAGTACATCGACGACAAGTCGGCGCAGTTCCTGCTCACCAACGCGGTCCTCGGCATCGGGACGCTGTGCATGGGCGTCGCGCTGTTCTTCCTGTTCCGCGCCGCCAAGGCGCGCCGGCCGGAGACGCCGGAGATACTGCGCTGGACCTTGATGCTCGGCGCGGGCGTGCTGGCCGTCGCCGGCTTCATCCGTCAGATCCTCATCACGACCAACGCGGGCGACTTCCTCGCGGGCAGCGACCGCTCGCGCGAGGCGATCGAGCAGGTGTTCACCGGCGGCGGGCTGGGCGTCATCACCGGCCTGCTGCTCGCCGGTCAGCTCGCGCTCGCGTTCGCGTTCATCCTCGTCTCGCTCAACGCCATGCGCGCCGGCCTGCTGACCCGCTTCATGGGGATCCTCGGGATCATCGTCGGCGTCCTGTTCGTCATCCCGATCGCGTCGCCGCTGCCGGTGGTGCAGTGCTTCTGGCTGATCGCGCTCGGCCCGCTGTTCCTCCTCCGGTGGCCCGGCGGCACGCCGCCGGCGTGGATCACCGGCCGGGCGGAGCCGTGGCCGTCGCAGCAGGAGCTGCGCGAGGCGCGGATGGCGCAGAAGGACCAGGCGCCCGAGCGCCCGGCCCCCGCGCCCCGGGACGACGACGACGCGGCCGATCCGACGCCGGTCGCGCCGAGCGGCCAGCGCCGCCGCCGCAAGCGCCGGTAGTCAGACGGGGACGGCGGCGGCCGCCGGGTCCCCCGCCGCGCGCTGATGGGGACGCCGCCCGCGGACGACGAGCACCTCCTCCTCGCGGTGGCCGGCCGGAAGCTGCCCGCGCGCCTCGAGCGTCGCCACCCGCGCGGTGAGCAGCGGGCCGAGGGGCCCGCGGCGACGGGCGACGACGTCGGCGTCGAGGCCCGCCGCGCGGAGCGCCTTCAGCGTCGCCTGCTCGCCGCACACCGACGAGTGCGTCACGAGCAGCACGCCGCCGGGCTTCAGGTGGGCGGGCGCCTCGCGGAGGATGCGGTCGAGGACGGCGCGTCCGTCGCGGCCCGCGTCCCAGGCGCGCTCGGGACCGCTCGCCGGCAGCTCGTCGGTCTCGGCCGGCACGTAGGGCGGGTTGGCGACGATCGCGTCGAAGCGGCGGTCGCCGATCGCGCCGAGCAGGTCTCCGCGCATCGCGCGGATCCGCACCCCATTGAGCCGCGCGTTCAGCCGCGCCGTCCAGACCGCGCGCCGCGAGACGTCCACGGCGACGACGTCGCGCGCGCCGCGCTTGGCGGCGCAGACGGCGAGCGCGCCGCTGCCGGTGCAGAGGTCCAGCACCGCGGCCCGGGGCGGCAGCGTCTGCGCGCGGAGCTGCTCGGCGAGCAGCCATGTGTCGCTGATGGGTTGGAAAACGCCCGGAAAGGTGAAGACTCGCATCGGTGCGTGCCTCCGGTATCCCGTCGAGCGCCTCTGCAAACGCCGCCGAGCTGCGCGCGGCCTTCGACACGCCCGCGCCGTCGACCGTCGGCCTCGAGGAGGAGGCGATGCTCCTCGACGCCGCCACGCTCGACCTCGCGCCCCGCGCGCCGGAGATCCTCGCGCAGCTCGGCGGCGATCCCCGCTTCAAGCTCGAGCTGCCCGCCTCGCAGATGGAGATCGTCGTCGCGCCGACCGCGACCGTGGCCGAGGCGGTCGCGGCGCTGGCGCAGGCGCGCCGCCACCTCGCCGCCGCCGTGGCGGACGCCGGTCTGTGCCTCGCCGCCGCCGGCCTGCATCCGTTCGCTCGCCCGGAGGGGCCGCTGAACCGGAGCGAGCGCTACGACGCCACCGAGGCGGAGTACGGGATGATCGCGCGCCGCCAGCTCGTCTTCGCGCTGCAGGTGCACGTCGCGATTCGGGGGGCCGACCGGGCGCTCGCGGTCTACAACGCCCTGCGCTCGTGGCTCCCGGAGCTGGCTGCGCTCGCCGCCAACGCGCCGTTTCACTGCGGGCGCGACACCGGCCTGGCCTCGGCGCGGCCGATCGTCGCCGAGAACCTGCCGCGCCAGGGGGTGCCGCCGGCGCTGCGCTCGTGGGAGGAGTACGCCGCGGCGCTGCACTGGGTCGGCGACCGGGCGCGCTGGTGGTGGGAGCTGCGCCCGCACGCGGGACACGGGACGCTCGAGCTCCGGGTGCCCGACGCGCAGGCGACGGTGGCCGACGCCGCCGCCGTCGCGGCCGTCGCGCAGGCGCTGGCGGTGCTGCTCGCGGAGCGCTTCGACGCGGGCGAGCCGCTCGCGACGCACGAGACGTGGCGCATCGAGGAGAACCGCTGGAGCGCGTGCCGCTGGGGCGTCGAGGGCGAGCTGCGCGACCTCGACAGCGGGCGGGCGACCCCGACCCGCGCCCGTCTGCACGCGATGCTCGACCTGCTCGAGCCGGTGGCGGAGCGCCTCCGCTGCGTGCCGCAGCTCGAGCATGCGCGAGCGCTGGTCGAACGCAACGGCGCGCTGCGCCTGCGCGCGGCGGCCGGCGGCGACCCGGTCGCCGCGGCGCGTTGGCTCGCCGATCGCTTCCTCGCAGAGCTTGCGGGGTAGGGACCGTACGTGCTGTCGCTCCCCTCCGCTCGCGGCCCGCTGACCGAGCTGCTGCTCGACGCGCTGCCCGCCGCCCGCCACCGCCTGCCCGCCGTGCCGCCCGAGCCGGCCGACGACGACGACCTCCATCTGGCGCTCTACCTCTGCTACGAGCTGCACTACCGGGGCCTGCCCGGCGTCGACGAGCGCTGGGAGTGGGATCCCTCGCTGCTGGCGCTGCGCGGCGCGCTCGAGGAGCGCTTCGAGGCTGAGCTGACCGCCGCGGTCCCGCGGGTGGCCGAGCGGCTCGCCCCGGAGGAGGCCGACGTGGCGCTGCGGGAGGTCGAGGAGGGCGACGACGCGCCATCGCTGTCGCGTCGACTCGAGCGCGACGGGACCGTCGAGCAGTTCCACGAGTTCCTCGTGCATCGCTCGGCGTACCAGCTCAAGGAGGCCGACCCGCACTCGTGGGCGATGCCGCGTCTGTGGGGTGGGCCGAAGGCGGCCCTGGTCGAGATCCAGGCCGACGAGTACGGCGGCGGGCGCGCGGACCGCATCCACGCGCAGCTGTTCGCCCGCGCGATGGCGGCGCTCGGCCTCGACTCCCGCTACGGCGCCTATCTGGAGCTGCTGCCCGGCGTGACGCTGCGGACCGTGAACCTCATGTCGCTGTTCGGGCTGCACCGGCGGCTGCGCGGCGCGATCGTCGGGCACCTGGCGCTGTTCGAGATGACGTCGTCGATCCCGAACCGCCGCTACGGCGACGGTCTGCGGCGGCTGGGCTTCTCGGGCGACGCGACCGAGTTCTTCGACGAGCACGTGGAGGCCGACGCGGTTCACGAGGCCGTCGCCGCCGTCGACCTCGCGGGCGGGCTGATCCGCCAGGACCCCGCCCTGGCCGGCGACGTGCTCTGGGGCGCCCGCTGCCTGACGTGGGTGGAGGCGGCCTGGACGCGCCACCTGCTGGACGCCTGGGACGCACGACGGTCGTCGCTGCGAGCGCCGCTGACGGTTGCCGCGTAACCGCCTCGCTCGCCGCCGTAAGCTCTGGGCATGTCCTCCAATGCCCCGCGCAGCGTCAAGATCTCCGACCAGGAGCGTGGAGGCTGGTCCTCCGAGCGCCCGCGCAAGCCCGGAGAGGCCGAGCGCCCACCGCGGCCGCCGGACGTCGGCGTGCGCGGGCGCGTGCTCGCTCCGAGCGACCGCATGCGCTACTCGCCGGGGAGCCTGCTGCTGATCGCGTGCGCCGACCCGGACGCGCGCTCGCGCTTCGTCGCCCGGACGGTCGAGGACCACACGACGCTGCTGTCGATGGAGAAGGTCCGCGGCCTGCTCGCCGGGAAGGTCGCGCCGGACGCCGTCGAGCAGCAGGGCCAGGCTCTGCTCGACGCCGCCGTGGGCAAGCGCCTCGCGGCCGGGCAGTCGGTCGTCGTGACGCTCGACGGGCTCTCCGCCGAGGAGCGGGCCCGCTACGTGCGGATGGCGTTCGCGAACAGGCGCCCGCGCCACCTGATCCTCGTCGAGGTGCGCAAGGACGCCGTGGCGGAGGAGGACGTGGCGCCGCTGACGGCGCTGCGCACCGCGCTGGACGCGGGCGAGCTGGGCGAGGAGGGCTTCGCCACGTCGCTGCGGCTCGGCGGCGCGTCGGTGGCGGAGCTCAAGCGGATCGTCTTCCGCCCGCCGCCGGCCGACGACTGACGAGGGGCCGTGTCGGCAGCGCGGCAGATCGCGCTGGAGGTCCGCGAGCGGCCGCCGGTGCTGCTCGACGAGCCCTTGGGC
>JANJUA010000098.1 GCA_024710825.1 Solirubrobacteraceae bacterium | reverse complement strand
AGCTTCGCCGCTTCTGCGCCCTCGTGCCGGTCGTCGGCAAGCACGCGCAGATCGAGCGTGCGGTCGAGCGGCTCGCGACCGTCGGCGGGCGTGCCTACCTGGACAGCATCCCCGACGCCTGGCAGCAGCTCGTCGCCGCCGAGCGCGACCGCACGTGGCGCGCGCTCAGCACCGCGACGGGGCGCCCGTCCAACCACAACTGGCACGTGGGCAAGCGCGAGATGTCCCGGCACCTGCTCCAGGAGATCTCGCCGTGGGCGGCCGACCCCGCACTCGACTTGCTCGCCACCTCGGACGTGTGGTGGGACGAGGTGGCCGCGGTAGAGCCCCTCGGCGAGGAGGAGACGTTCGACCTCACCGTGCCCGGCGACCACAGCTTCGTCGCGGACGACGTCATCGTCCACAACAGCGCGCTGGTGACGAACATCGCCGAGAACGCGGCGATCGACCACAACAGACCTGTCGCCCTCTTCTCGCTGGAGATGTCGGAGACCGAGCTGGCGCAGCGGTTCGTCGCCAGCCAGGGGCGGATCTTCGGCGACAAGCTGCGCAAGGGGAAGGTCGGCCAGAACGAGTGGCCGAAGATCCTCGAGGCGACCAAGCGGCTCAGCGCGGCGCCGCTCTACGTCGACGACTCCTCCGACATCGGGATCCTCGACATCCGGGCCAAGGCGCGGCGCCTGCATCAGCAGGCGCCGGGCGGGCTCGGGCTGATCGTCGTCGACTACCTGCAGCTCATGCGCCCGGACGCCGGGACCGACAACCGCGTCGAGCAGGTCGGCCAGATGTCCCGGGGCCTGAAGATCCTCGCCCGCGAGCTGCGCGTCCCGGTCATCGCGCTCTCCCAGCTCTCGCGCGCCGTCGAGCAGCGCCACGACAAGAAGCCGATCCTCTCCGACCTGCGCGAGTGCGTCACCGGCGACACGCTCGTGGTGCTGGCGGATGGGCGCCGCACCCCGATCCGCGAGCTGGTGGGCAGCACCCCGGAGGTCGTCGCCGTCGACGAGCGCGACAGGCTGGTGCACGCGCGCAGCGACAAGGTGTGGCCCGTCGGGCGGCGCCGCGTGCTCCGCCTCCGGCTCGCCTCCGGCCGGACGCTGCGCGCCACGGCGGACCATCGCGTCCGCGCCGCGGAGGGCTGGCGGCGCCTCTGCGAGGTCGAGTCGGGAGACCGGCTGGCGGTCGCCCGGCGCCTGCCCGCACCGGCGGTCCCACAGCGCTGGCCCGAGAACCGCGTCGTGCTTCTCGGCCAGCTGATCGGCGACGGCAGCTACCTGGTCGGGCAGCCCATGCGCTACACGACCGCGTCCGAGGAGAACAGCGCGGCGGTGGCGGCTGCCGCCCGCACGGAGTTCGGCGCGACAGTGAAGCGCTACGCCGGACGACGAGGATGGCATCAGCTCCTCATCTCCGGCAACGGGACCCGCTGGGCGCCCGCCGGCGTGAGTGCCTGGCTGCGCGAGCTCGGCATCCACGGACAGCGGTCCCACGAGAAGCGGGTCCCAGGGGTCGCGTTCCAGCTCCCCGACGACCAGGTCGCGACCCTCTTGCGTCACCTGTGGGCGACGGACGGCTCCATCTGGAGCGGCGAGGGCGCCGACGGCCGGCGCATCCGCCGCGTCGCCTACTCCACGAGCAGCCCCGATCTGGCCTCGGACGTGGCCGCGCTGCTGCTCCGGCTCGGGATCGTCGCCCGCACGCAGACCACGGACGACGAGCGAGCGATGCACCACGTGCTCGTCTCGGGCGCCCGGGCGCAGCGCCGCTTCCTCGATACCGTCGGCGCCTTCGGGCCGCGCGTGCCACAGGCCGCTGCGCTCGCAGCCGCGCTCGACGACGTCGTCATGAGCACGAACGTCGACACCCTGCCGATCGAGGTCTGGGCCGGCGTGCGGCGCGCCATGCGCGAGCGGGGCGTCACGCAGCGCGCGATGGCGGCGCTGCGCGGGACGGCGTACGGCGGCAGCGCGCACTTCGCCGTCGCACCCTCGCGCGAGGTGCTCGCCGGGTACGCCGAGGCGCTCGAGGACGCAGACCTGCGGGCGCTGACGGAGAGCGACCTGTTCTGGGACCGCGTGGTCTCCGTCGTCGAAGACGGCGAGGAGGAGGTCTACGACCTCACCGTCCCGGGGCCGGCCTGCTGGCTGGCCGACGGCCTCGTCTCGCACAACTCGGGCCAGATCGAGCAGGACGCGGACCTCGTCATGTTCATCTACCGCGACGAGTACTACGAGAAGGACGAGTCGGAGGCCCAGGGCCTCGCGGAGATCCTCATCGCCAAGCACCGCAACGGCGGCCTCGGCGACGTGACGCTCACCTTCCGCAAGGAGTACCCGAAGTTCCTCAACTACGCCGGCGACAGGTACGCGCAGTGAGCGAATGCGCCTACGGGATCTGCGACGGGTCCGGGTTCGTGATCGACGAGGCCACCAACACGGCGACGGACTGCCGCTGCCGGCCGCTCCAGCTCGCCAACGCCCGCGCCCGCTCGCTCGAGGCGCGGATCCCGCGCAAGTACCGCGACGTCGCCTTCGACCGCTGGCCGGTGACCGAGATCAGCCCGCCCGTCGTCGACGCGGTGCGGCGCTACTGCGGCGACGTCGACGCCCGCCTGGACGCGGGCAGGGGGCTCTGGCTGGTCGGCGACTCCGGCACGGGCAAGACCACACTCGCCATGCTCGTCTCGAAGGCGGCGATCGAGGCCAAGCGCACCACCGCGATCTACTCGATGCCCCGCCTGATGGCCGTCCTGCGCGAGGCGATCGAGTCCGAGGAGGGGCTGCTCGGACTGCTGGACCGGCTCGCCACCGTGGACCTGCTCCACATCGACGACCTCGGCGCCGAGCACCGCACCGACTGGGTGCTCGAGCAGCTCTACTCGATCGTCAACACCCGCTACGAGGACGAGCGCGCGATCGTCGTCACCACCAACAACATGCCCGCCGAGCTCGAGGAGCAGATCGGCAGACGCACGGTCTCCCGGTTGATAGAGATGTGCGGCGACCCGCTGCCGCTCTTCGGGACCGACCAGCGCGTCTCCTATGCCGGCTGAGACGCTCGAGCCGCGAGCGCTGAACCGGGCCACGCTCGCGCGCCAGCTCCTGCTGGCACGAGAGCGCCTCGGAGTCGTCGAGGCGGTCGAGCGGCTCGGCGGCCTCCAGGCCCAGGAGCCCAAGCCGCCGTTCGTCGCCCTCCAGGCGCGCCTGGAGGGCTTCGCCCCCGACGATCTGCGCGCCGCCATCCGCGCCGGCGACCTCGTCCGCGGCACGCTGATGCGCGGCACCCTGCACCTCGCCAGCCGCCGCGACTTCCTCGCCCTGCGCCACGCCGTCGCCGCCGACCTCGACGGCGTCCTGCGCATGCTCGGCCGGCGCGCCGACGGCCTCGACGCGCCGGCGGTGACGGCGGCGGCCCGCGCGCTGCTCGCCGAGCGGCCCCGCACGTTCGCCGAGCTGCGGGCGCTCCTGCGCGAGCGCTTCCCCGACGTCGACCACCGCGCGCTCGGCTACGTGAGCCGCATGGCGCTGCCGCTCACGATGGTCCCCACCGACGACGACCGCTGGTGCTTCCCGCGCGACAGCGCCTTCGCGCTCGCGGCCGACGAGCCCGAGCCCGCCGACGACACCACGCTCGTGCGCCGCTACCTCGCCGCGTTCGGCCCCGCGACCGTCGCCGACGCCCAGGCCTGGTCCGGAGCCAAGGGCCTCAAGCCCGCCTTCGAGGCGCTGCGCGGCGAGCTGGCGACGTTCGCCGACGAGCGCGGACGCGAGCTCTTCGACCTCCCCGAAGCGCCGCGCCCCGGCGGGGACGCGCCCGCGCCCGTCCGCTTCCTCGCGGAGTTCGACAGCCTGGTGCTCGCCCACGACGACCGCAGCCGCCTCATCGACGACGAGCACCGCCCGCTCGTCACCACGAAGAACCTCCGGGTCAAGGCCACGTTCCTCGTCGACGGACGCGTCGCCGGCACGTGGACGGCGGCGCGCAGGCGCCGTGTCGCCACGCTCACGCTCACGCCGTTCGCCAGGCTCCCCCGCCGCACGCGCCAACAGCTGGAGCGCGAGGCCGAGCCGCTCCTGCGCCTGCTCGAGCCCGAGGCGGAGACGACAACCGTCGTGCTGGGCCCCGACTGAGCCGCCTACACTCCGGGCCATGGCTGGCATCGTGATCGTCGGCGCCCAATGGGGCGACGAGGGCAAGGGCAAGGTCGTCGACCTCCTCGCCGAGCGCGCGGACGCTGTCGTGCGCTTCCAGGGCGGCAACAACGCCGGCCACACCATCATCCGCGACGGGGAGACCTTCAAGTTCCACCTGATCCCGAGCGGGATCCTGTACCCGGGCAAGAAGTGCGTCATCGGCAACGGCGTCGTCATCGACCCGAAGGTGCTCACCGACGAGATCGACGGCCTGCGGGCCCGCGGCATCGACACCGGCGGCCTGCGCATCTCCGCCAACGCGCACCTCATCATGCCGTATCACCTGCTGCTCGACCACGCCGGCGAGGCGCGCCTCGGCAAGCTCCAGATCGGCACCACCCGGCGCGGGATCGGCCCCTGCTACGCCGACAAGGCCGCCCGCCTCGGCATCCGCGTGCAGGACCTGCTCGACGAGAAGATCCTCAAGAAGAAGATCACCGCCGCGCTGGACCCCAAGCGCCTCTCGCTGCGGCCCTTCCAGAAGGACCCGAGCCTCGACCTCCACGCGATGACCGAGGAGTACCTCACCTACGGCCACCGCATCGAGCAGTACATCGCCGACACCTCCACGCTCGTGTGGGAGCTGCTCGACGAGCGCCGCAACGTGATCTTCGAGGGCGCCCAGGGCGCCATGCTCGACATCGACCACGGCACCTATCCGTTCGTCACCAGCTCCAACCCCGTCTCGGGCGCCGCGTGCGTCGGCTCGGGGGTCGGGCCGAAGGACATCGACGAGATCTGGGGGATCGCCAAGGCGTACGTCACGCGCGTGGGCGCCGGCCCGTTCCCGACCGAGCTCGACGACGACATCGGCACCCAGATCCGCCAGCGCGGCGGCGAGTTCGGCACCACCACCGGCCGTGCGCGCCGGACCGGCTGGCTCGACCTGGTCGCGCTGCGCTACGCCGCCCGCATCAACACGCTCACCGCGCTCGCGATCACGAAGCTCGACGTCCTCTCCGGCTTCGACCGCCTCCACGTCTGCACCCGCTATCGGGGCGAGGAGGACGCGGTCTTCGAGCAGTTCCCGTACCACCAGTCGGTGCTGCACCACGCGCGCGCCGACTACGAGGAGCTGCCCGGCTGGACAGAGGACATCGGCGAGGCGCGCACGGAGTCCGACCTCCCGGACGCCGCCCGTGAGTACCTCGAGTTCGTGTCGGACTTCGTCGGGGTGCCGGTCGCGCTGGTCGGCGTCGGCCCCGCGCGCGATCAGGTCATCTGGACGCGCGCCGGCGCTGACAGCGTCGCGGCGCCCGCCGCCGCCTCGTAGTCCCCCTCACGCTCGCCGCGGCGCAGCGTCCGCAGCGCCAGCGCGGCGCCCGACAGCAGCAGAAGCGTGCCGAACGTGATCTGCACGGAGACGATGCCCTGCTCGTGCCAGTACACGTCGTCGAGCTTCAGCAGCAGCGCCGACTCGTCGAGCGTGAGCGCGACCCCGGCGCCGAACGGCACGGCCAGCCGCGCCTCGACGCGCTCGTCGTCGGTGAGGACCGACGCGCCGCCCGCGAGGAACGCGAGCAGGATCCCCGGCACGAAGTGGTGGATGTGGGCGTCGCCGACCCGCAGGTTGCGGAACGGCCCGAAGCGCCCCCGGCGGCGGATGAGCCAGGTGGAGCCGCGCGCGACGGCGAACGTGACGGTGAACGACCCGAGGAGGTTCAGCAGCCGCGTCTCCATCGGCGACGCCTGCCGGTAGCCGCGGACGGCGACCGCGACGGTCTCGCGGGCCGCCTGGGCGGGCGCGAGCGGCTCGGGGGAGCGCCGCGCGAGCCTGCGCGCCTCGTCGAGCAGCACCGCCGCGGTGATCGCGACCGCCAGCACCCCCAGCACCTGCGTGGGGCGCTCCGCCCGCAGGCGCCGCCGGCGCCCCCACGGAAGCTCGATCGTGCCGGGCAGCCGCATGCGAGCCAGGGTAGGGTGCCGAACCGTGAACATGCGACGGATCGCAGCCGGAGCCCTCGTCGTCCTGGCGTCGGTCTGCGTCGTCCTGGCGCTGCTGACGGGCTACGCGCGCACCGCGATCCTCGACTCCGGCCAGTTCGCCAACCGCGCCACCGCGGCGCTCGGCGACCAGCCGGTCCGCGACCTGATCGCCACGAAGATCACCGACGAGGCGGTCCTGCGCGCGAACCGCGACCTCGTCGCCGTCCGCCCGCTGGTGCAGAGCGCCGCGTCGGCGATCGTCGGCTCGAGCGCGTTTCGCGGACTGTTCCACAAGGCCGTGCGCGACCTGCATCGCACCGTCTTCACCCACGACCGCAACACCGCGACGCTGACGCTCGCCGACGTCGGCGTGCTGCTGGCGGCGGCGATCGAGCGCTTCC
>JANJUA010000272.1 GCA_024710825.1 Solirubrobacteraceae bacterium | reverse complement strand
GACGCCCATGCGCTGTTGACGGTCGCGCAGCGAGTCGTGCAGCCCCAGGAGGATGTCGTTGCCCGCCGCCTCGACGACGAGGCGATGGAGCTCGCGGTCCGCCGCGACGAACTCCTGTGAGCGCTCCTCGGCCGCGAGCTCCTCCTGGCGAGCGATCACGGCCTCGAGCGCCTCGTCGAGGTCGAGGTCGAGGTCGATGACCCGCTCGACGGCGAAGCGCTCGACGAGCAGGCGAGTCTCCATGACGTTCTCGACCTCCAGCGTCGAGACCGGGACGACGAGCGCGCCTCGCTTGGGGTACAGGCGCAGCAGTCCGTCGGACTGGAGGCGCAGGAACGCCTCGCGCACCGGGGTCCGGCTCATGTCGAGCTCGGCCGCCACCTCGCCTTCGCTCAGCAGCTCCCCGCCGCCGAAGCGGTTGTCGAGGATCCGCTCCTTGGTGAACTCGTACGCGGCGTCCGCGCCGCTGCGGGCTTGCATCTATCTCGCGTCCTTGGGCTTGACAGCGTGCTGCGACCTTGGGATAAGCATCATAGATGCAAGATGTATCGAACCAGGTGTCGAAGCTCCTCGAGGCACTCGACGGGCTCGGCCTGGGAGAGCGGGTCCTCACCACGCCCGCGCAGCTCGCGGCGTTCGGCTCCGACGCCCTGACGGCGTTCCACCAGCGGCCCGCGGCCGTGGTCGTCGTGCAGCGTCCCGACGAGGTGGTCGACGTCGTGCGCCTCTGCCACGAGCACGGCGTCCCGTTCGTCGCGCGGGGCAGCGGCACCTCGCTGTCGGGCGGCTCGCTGCCGGTCGCCGGCGGCATCGTCATCGCGCTCAACCGCCTCGACCGCATCCTGAGCATCGACCCGGACACCCGCGTCGCCGTGGTGGAGCCGGGCGTGGTCAACCTCCAGGTCAGCGCCGCCGCGGCCGCGCACGGCCTGCACTACGCGCCGGACCCGTCCAGTCAGCAGATCTGCACGGTGGGCGGCAACGTCGCCTTCAACTCGGGCGGCGCCCACTGCCTCAAGCACGGGATGACGAGCAACCACGTCATCGGCATCAAGGCGGTGCTGCCCGACGGCACCGTCGCCATGCTCGGCGGCGACAGCACCGAGCCGATCGGCCCCGACTGGGCCGGGCTGTTCTGCGGCTCCGAGGGCCTGTTCGGCATCGCGATCGAGCTGACGCTGCGCCTGCTCCCGGTGGCCGAGGCCACGTACACGGCGCTCGCGGTGTACGACGGCCTCGAGGCGGCCGGCGACGCGGTGGCGGCCATCGTCGCGGCGGGGATGCTGCCGGTCGCCATGGAGATCATGGACGCCCTCGCGATGGAGGCCGCCGAGGCGTCGGTGCGCCCGGGGTACCCGCAGGGCGCTGCGCTGCTCATCGTCGAGCTCGAGGGCGAGCGCGAGACCGTCGACGTCGACGCCGCACGGCTCGCCGAGCTGCTCCGGGCCTCCGGCGCGGGCGAGGTGCGGACGACCGAGGACCCCGACGAGCGGGCGCTGATCTGGAAGGGGCGCAAGAGCGCGTTCTCGGCGGTCGGCTGGCTGGCGCCCGACTACCTCGTCCAGGACGGGGTCGTGCCGCGCACGCGGCTGGGCGAGGCGCTCGCGGAGATCGGGCGCCTGAGCGAGGAGGCCGGCATCCGCGTCGCCAACGTCTTCCACGCGGGCGACGGCAACCTTCACCCGCTGATCCTCTTCGACGGTCGCGAGGACGGGGCGCTCGAGCGCGCCGAGGCGCTCGCGGGCGACATCCTGCGCCTGTGCATCCGGCTCGGCGGCTCGATCACCGGCGAGCACGGGGTCGGGGTCGAGAAGCGTGAGTACCTCGCGGAGATGTTCGCGCCGGACGACCTCGAGCTCATGCGGCGGCTGCGCGCCGCCGTCGATCCGGCCGAGCTCGCCAACCGCGGCAAGATGCTGGCGCCGGCGTGACGGTCGCCGCCGACAGCGCCGCCGCCGTCCAGGAGGCCGTCCGCGAGGGTGGCCGGGTGCTGCCCGTCGGCGGCGGATCGAAGCCGGCGCTCTCGACGCCGCCGGCCGGCGCGGCGGCGCTCGACGTCTCCGGCCTGCGCGGGATCGTCGACTACGACCCCGCGGAGCTGACCTTCACCGCGCTCGCCGGCACCCCGGTCGCGGAGGTGGGCGCGGCGCTCGCCGAGCACGGCCAGCATCTCCCGTTCGACCCACCGCTGGCCGCCTCCGGGGCGACGCTGGGCGGGGTCGTGGCGGCCGGAGCGTCGGGTCCCAACGCCCACCGCCACGGCGGCGTGCGCGACTTCGTGGTCGGCGTGCGGATCGTCGACGGCACCGGCGCTCTCGTGCGCGGCGGCGGCACCGTCGTCAAGAACGCGGCGGGCTTCGACCTGCCCAAGCTCATGGTCGGCTCGATGGGCCGCCTCGGCGTCATCGTCGAGGTGTCCTGCAAGGTCTTCCCGGCCCCGCGCGCCACCGCGACCCTCGTCGCCGACACCGGATCGATCGAGGCCGCGCTCGCCGCCATCGCCGCGCTCGGTCGCGGGCCGCTCGAGCTCGAGGCGCTCGACCTCGAGCCGCCGGGTCGTCTGCTCGTGCGCCTCGGCGGCGACGCGGAGGGGCTGCCCGCGCGCGCCGATCGGCTGACCACCGCGCTGGGCGTGCCGGCCGAGCGCCTGGAGGGCGAGGCCGACGCCGCCGTCTGGCGCGATGCGGCGGAGCTCGCGTGGGTCGGGGCCGGCGGCCGGATCGTCCGCGTCGCGCTGACCGCTCGCGGCGTGGGCGCGCTCCAAGCCGCGCTCGCGCCGATCGGGGCGCGCGTTCGCTACAGCCGCGGTGCGAACGTCGCGTGGGTGGCGTGGCCGGAGGACCGCCCGCTGGCGCAGCTCGACGCGAGCCTGTCCTCGCTCGGGCTGGCGGGCATGGTCCTCACCGGCCCGGCGGAGCGGATCCTGCTCGGCGTGCGCGCAGGCGGCGCGTTCGGCGCCCGCATCCGCGCCGCGCTCGACCCCCACTCCCGCTTCCCGGAGGCCTGACGCATGCGCCACGAGATACCGGTCGACGCGCTCGGGCCGCAGGCCGAGGAGATGGCGGGCGCGATCGGCGCGTGCGTGCACTGCGGCTTCTGCCTGCCCACGTGCCCGACCTACGTGACGATGGGCGAGGAGATGGACTCGCCGCGGGGGCGGATCTTCCTGATGAAGGAGGTGCTCGAGGGCCAGCTCGAGCTGGAGACCGCATTGCCGTACATCGACAACTGCCTCGGCTGCCAGGCGTGCGTCACGGCGTGCCCGTCCGGTGTGGAGTACGGCGACCTCATCACCCCGTTTCGCGCCTACGCCGAGCGGCGCCGCCGGCGCGAGCCGATGGACAGGGCGCAGCGCGCGCTGATGCTGCGGACGCTGCCCTTCCCGCGTCGCTTCCGCGCCGCCGCGCGTCTGGGTCGGCTCGGCAAGCCGCTGGCCCGCTTCCTGCCGGCGTCGATGGCGGCGATGCTCGCGCTGCTGCCCGACCGGCTTCCGAAGGCGCGGCCGCTGCCGGAGGTGCATCCGGCCGAGGGTCCCCGGCGCGCGCGCGTCGCGCTGCTGGCCGGCTGCGCCCAGCAGGTCCTCGATCCCGACATCAACTGGGCGACCCTGCGCGTCCTGGCTCGCAACGGGGTCGAGACCGTCATCCCGCGCGAGCAGGGGTGCTGCGGCGCCCTGGCGATGCACACCGGCGCCGCCGAGCAGGCCAAGCCGCTCGCGCGCCGCAACCTCGCGGCGTTCGGAGACGACGTCGACGCGATCGTGACGAACGCCGCCGGCTGCGGCTCCGGCCTGCGCGA
>JANJUA010000206.1 GCA_024710825.1 Solirubrobacteraceae bacterium | reverse complement strand
ACGATCACGCCGAGGGCCGAGAACAGCGTCAGCCCGAGCGCGACCGCCACGAGCAGCACGAGCGGCTGGCGGACCGGCAGGTCGGTGGCCGCGAGCGCGAGCGCGAGCAGCGCGACGCCGATCAGCACCGCGCGCACGACGCCGCCGAGCGTCAGCCCGAGGTTGACCTCCCAGGAGCGCATCGGGGAGGCGAGGATGTCGTTGAGGTAGCGGTCGAAGCGGGCCTGGAAGACCGTCGCGGAGTTGTTGGCGTACGCGGCCTGCACCATCGCCATGGTGATGAGCCCGGGGACGATGAAGACCTCGTAGTCGACGCCTCCCACCTCGCGGATGCGCCCGCCGAGCGACAGCCCGAAGACGAGGATGAACAGGAACGCCGAGACGACCGGCGCCGCGATCGTCTGCGACCACAGCTTGAGGACGCGGACGACCTCGCGGTGCGTCAGGGCGAGCAGCCCGGAGCTCATGCCGCCATCGCCTTGACGTAGACCTCGGCGAGGCTCGACGCGGCGAACTCCGCGCGGAGGTTGTCGGCGCTGTCTCGCGCGATCAGGCGCCCTCCGCGGATGAGCGCGATGTCCTCGCACAGCTCCTCGGCCTCCTCGAGGTAGTGCGTGGTGAGGAGGATCGTCGTCCCCGCGCCGTGCAGCCGGCGGATGTACTGCCACAGCTCGAGGCGCAGCTCGAAGTCGACGCCCGCCGTGGGCTCGTCGAGGATCACCAGCCGCGGCTCGTGCATGAGCGCCCGCGCGAGCAGCAGCCGGCGCCGCATTCCGCCGGAGAGCTGGGGCGCCCGCACGCCCGCCTTCGCGCGCAGGTCGAAGACGTCCATCATCTCCCGCGCCCGGCGGCGCGCGTCCGCGCGCGACATCCCGTAGTAGCCGCCGTGGAAGAGCAGCGTCTCCTCCACGTCGAGGAAGCGGTCGAGGTTGACGTCCTGCTCGGCCAGGCCGATGAGGCGGCGCGCCTCCCGGGTGGTGTGCTCGTGACCGAAGATCCGCACGTCGCCGGCGGTCACGCGGATGAGGTTGCACACGGCGCTGATGAGAGTGGTCTTGCCGGCGCCGTTGGGGCCGAGCAGGCCGAAGAACGCCCCGGCGGGGACGGTCAGGTCGAAGGCGTCGAGGGCGAGCAGGCCGTCGTCGTAGCGCTTGGTCAGGCCGGTGAGCTGGAGAGCGGGAGCGGACATGCGATCCGACCGAGGGTACGACGGCTACCCTGCGGAGCCATGCCGCTCATCCCCACCGTGATCGAACGCAGCGCCCGAGGCGAGCGCGAGTACGACATCTTCTCGCGCCTGCTCAACGAGCGGATCGTCTTCCTCGGATCGGCCGTGGACGACACCGTCGCGAACCTGATCGTCGCCCAGCTGCTGCACCTCGAGTCGTCCGATCCCGACAAGGACATCTCGCTCTACATCAACTCGCCGGGCGGCTCGATCTACGCGGGCCTCGCGATCTACGACACGATGAACTTCATCAAGCCGGACGTCGCGACGATCTGCTGCGGTATCGCGATGAGCATGGGCTCCCTGCTGCTGGCCGGCGGCACGAGGGGCAAGCGGTTCTCGCTGCCGAACTCGCGGATCCTCATCCACCAGCCGTCCGCGGGCTTCGAGGGGCAGTCGACCGACATCGAGATCCACGCGCAGGAGATCCTCAAGACGCGCGCCCGGATCGACGAGATCTACGCCGAGGCGACGGGCCAGAGCGTCGAGCGCGTCCACGCCGACATGGAGCGCGACCGCTTCTTCAAGCCCGAGGAGGCCGTCGAGTACGGCCTCATCGACCGGGTCATCTCCTCGCACTGACCGCCGCTCAGGCGATCGCGTGCTCGATCGCCCCGAGCGCCTCGATCTCGATCCGCACCACGTCGCCCGGCGCCAGGAAGCGCGGCGGGTCGAGCGCCATCCCGACGCCGCTGGGCGTGCCGGTGAGGATCAGGTCGCCCGGCTCGAGCGTGCAGGTCTCGCGCAGGAACGCGATGACGTCGGCGATCCCGAAGATCAGGTCGCTGGTCGAGGAGTCCTGGCGCAGCTCGCCGTTGACCCACGTGCGCAGCGCGAGCGCCTCGGGGTCGGGCACCTCGTCGGCGGTCGTGACCCAGGGGCCCCACGGACAGAAGCCGTCGGCGCCCTTCGCGCGCGTCCACTGGGGCTCGCGGCGCTGCAGGTCGCGGGCCGAGACGTCGTCGGCGACCGCGTAGCCCGCCACCTCGCCGCCGGCGCCCATCACGACCGCCATCTCGCCCTCGTAGTCCAGCCGCCTGACCACCGGCGGGCAGACCACGGGGTCGCCGGGCGGCGCGGAGCTCGTCGGGAGCTTCATGAAGACGATCGGCCGCTCGGGGGGCTCGGTGCCCTGCTCGGCGGCGTGCGCGGCGTAGTTCAGCCCGATCCCGAAGATCGCCCGCGGGCGGGGCACCGGCGCCAGCAGCCGCACCTCGGCCAGCGGCCACGCCTGGCCGCGGGCGGGCGTGCGGTCGCCGCCGACGAGGCGGTCGAGCACCGTCGCGCCGTCCGCGAACGCGGACACGCGGTCTCCGGACACCTCGCCGGCGAGCGGCTCGTCGGCGCCGGGCGGCAGGAACGTCGCAAGCTTCATGCGCTCGCAGTCTACGAGCGGAACGTCACTCGAGCGTCCCGCACGACCATCCCGCGATGGCGGCCCGGGCGCAGCTCGGAGCGGCCGCGCGGGCGGACCTCGACGGTCGCGGGATGCGCGGTCCCGCGGCCCGCGAACCGCTGCCGCGCGCGCGGCTGACGGACGAGCCCGAGCAGCGGCACGCGCAGCCCGCGCGGGCGCAGGCGGACGTCCGCCTCGACGGTCCAGCCGTCGCCCCAGGCACAGAGCCCGCGGAAGGCGGCGAGCTCCTTGGGCAGGTCCCAGTTGACGCGGCCGCCGACGAGCGACTCGAGCGAGTCGACGGCGATGAACGGCACGGTCCCCAGCGGCGACGACGCCAGCACCTCCCGGTACGGACCGACCGGCGACTCGCGGTAGGTGACGAACGCCGCGACCGTCGCGCCGTGCCACCAGACGACGGCGTCGGCGCGGGTGCGCCAGGGCGGCGGGGGCGGAGCGGGCATCGCCCGCAGGAAGCTACTTCGTCAGCTCGCGGATCAGCAGCTCGTTGCCTTTCTCGAGCTGCTCGCGGGTGGCGGCGCCGACCGACCTGACCCCGGTCCTGCGGTTCACGCGGGCGTGGATCTCGCGGTGCGACTCGCCCGTGCGGCGCGAGAGCTGGCCGACGAGCTTCGTGCGCTCCTCACGCAGCCGCTCGCGCGAGGCGAACCCCGCCGCCGCGGACGGCTCCGACGACGACGCGGGCGCCGCGCCGACCGGGTCGACGGCGAACGCCGCCAGCGCCGCGCTCGGCGGCGGCTCCGTGGCGAAGAGCTGCATCGTCGTCTCGCTGAGGATCGCCTCGTCGAGCTGGGCGCCGGTGGAGCTCAGCATCTCGAACGCCTCGCCCGGCTCGCCCCGCTCGGGCGGCGGCTCGTCGAAGCCCTCGTCGCCCAGCGCCTCGCGCGGCGTCAGGTCGAGCGCGTGGCGGCGCTCCTCCTCGATCTCGACGGCCAGCCGCTTCAGGCGCAGATCGGCGGGCAGCAGCAGGTAGCTCATCTGCCGCTCGGGCGCCGGCGTGCGCCGGATGAAGCGCCCCACGACCTGGCGGAAGAACAGCTCGGTCTTCGCCGCCGTCGCGTAGACGCCGACGCGCAGCCGGGGGATGTCTACGCCCTCGGAGACCATCAGCACCGAGACGAGCCAGCGGCGACGCGAGGCGCTGAACGCGGCGATGCGGGCGCTCGCCTCCGGCTCGTCGCTCATCACGATCTCCGGCTCCTCGCCGGCGATGCCGGCGAGGCGCGCGGCGATGGCGCGCGCGTGGTCCTGGTCGGACGCGACGACGAGCCCGCCCGCGTCCGCGTGGCCCTCGGCCCGGACCTGCGAGAGCCTGGCGTCGGCGTCGCGCAGCACCTCGCCCATCCAGTCCCCGGCGGCGTCCAGCGCGGTCCGCAGCCGGCGCGCCGCCTCCGCCTGCGGCAGGACGAGGTCGAAGGACGCCTGGCGCAGGCGCCCGTCGCTGCGCCACTCCATCTCGCCGTCGTAGGGCAGGAACGTGATCGGGCGGCAGACCTCGTCGACGAGCGCCTGCGGGTAGCCGTAGACGTAGTCGGCGCTGCTGACGCCGTCGTCGTCGTAGGCGACCCACGGGATCGCGGCGTTGTCGGAGCGGAACGGCGTGCCGGACAGCAGCAGCCGCAGCACGCAGCCGTCGAACGCCTCCAGCGCGCTGCGCCCCCACGCCGCGCTCTCGCCCATGTGGTGCGGCTCGTCGGCGATCAGCAGCGTCGGCCGGCGGGCGGCGCGGGCGTGCAGCTTCGGTCCGGCGGCGATCGTCTGGTAGGTGACCGCGACGCCGTGGCGGTCGCGCGGCTCGACGCCCTCGGCGTTGGGCCGGTTGGGCTCCAGGTCGATGCCGTAGCGCGCCGCGTCGGCGGCCCATTGGCGGCAGATGTGCGTCGTCGGGCCGGCGACCACGACCCGCGCGACGCGGCCCGTGCGCAGCAGCTCCCAGGCGACGCGCAGGCCGAAGGTCGTCTTGCCGGCGGCGGGGGTCGCGGAGGCCAGGAACGAAGGGCCCTCGTGGCCCTCGAGCGCGGAGAGCGCCTCCCGCTGCCAGGCGCGCAGAGGCCTGGCGGCGGGCCACGGCGGGAGCTGGCGGCTGCGGGCGATGGGTGCTGCGAGGTCGGTCAAGGCGACGGCGGAAGGTAGGCGCTCGGCCGGACGGAGGACCAGGCAGACTGTCGGCCGTGCGCCGCCCCTCGCTCGTCCTCGTGGCCGTCGCCGCCGGCCTGGCGCTGGCCGACTCGTCGATCGTCGCGCTCGCGCTGCCGCCGATCCTCGCCGAGCTGCGCACGACCGTCACGGGCGTCGCCGCGGTCATCGGCGTCTACACCGCGGTGCTGGCGCTGGGCATCCTCCCGGCCGCGTGGCTGGCGCGGCGCCTGGGACCGGCCCACGTCGGCGCCGCGGGGCTGCTGCTGTTCGCCGCCGCCTCGATCGGCTGCGCGTCCGCCGAGTCGCTCGAGGCGCTGCTGGTCTGGCGCGCGCTGCAGGCCGCGGGCGGCGCGGCCGGCCTGCTGGCCGCCTTCGACCTCATGGCCGCGGGCGGCGAGGACGCGAGCCTGGGGCGGCGGCTGTGGATCGCCGCGGCGGTCTTCGGGTCGGCCGCCGGCCCGGCGATCGGTGGCGCGCTGACCGACCTGCTGGACTGGCGGGCGATCTTCGTCGCCCAGGCGCCGGTGGCCGTCGCCGCGGCGGCCGCCTGCTGGCGCCTGCGCATCCCGCCGCCCGGCGCGCCCGCGACCGCGCCGCTCGCCTGGCGCCCCGCGATCGCGCTCGGCCTCGTCTCCGCCTCGCTCACGGCGATCCTCTTCCTGCTCGTCCTCGAGCTCGTCGCGGGATGGAACGTCGACCCGCTCGCCGCCGCCCTCGCCGTCTCGGTCCTGCCCGTGGCCGCGCTGGCCGCCGCGCGCATCGGAGGCGACGCCCGCGTGCGCGCCGCCGCCGGCTGCCTGCTCGTCGCCGCCGGCGGCGCCTGCCTCGCCTACCTGCCCGACGCGAGCCTGGCCTGGACGATCGCGCCGCAGCTGCTCGCCGGCGCGGGCATGGGCCTGGCCTTCCCCGCGCTGGCGGGCGGGCTGCTGCCCGAGCGCAGCTCGGCGGACGCGGCGCGGCTGCTCGTGGCGCGCCACGTCGGGATCGTCGCGGCGCTGCTCGTGCTGGCGCCCGTCGTCAGCGCCAACCTCTCCGACGCGACCGAGGACGCGCGCCTGCAGGGCGTCGCGGTGGTCCTCGACGCGCCGCTGTCGCCGCAGGACAAGATCGCGCTGGCGCCCGACCTGCTCGCGGGCGTCGAGTCGCAGGAGCCGCGCGCCGGGCTGCGCGAGGCGATCGAGGCGAACCGAGCCGACTTCGAGGACGAGGATGCCGCGGCGTACGAGACGATGGCCCAGCGCGTCGACGACGTGCTCGTCAACGCCGTCGGAGACGCGTTCCGCAGCGCCTTCCTGGTCACCGGCGGCCTCGCGCTGCTCGCCGCGCTCGTCCTGGTCGTCGGGGCGGCGGTGCCGCTGGCGGCGGTCGCCGCGGCCGCGGCGCTCGGCGTGGCGGCGGTGGCGGCCGCCGTGCTGCTGGACCGCTCCGAGCGCCCCGCGGAGGTGGCGATCCAGAGCCCGTGCGTGGCCGACCGCGACCTGCCGGACTCCGGCGGCATCGCCGGCCTGCTCCAGGACGGCGCGCTGATCCTGCTCGACCGCGCCGCGTGCGGGTTCGGCTCCAGCCGCGAGGAGCTCGTCCTCGCGCTCGCCGACGAGGACGAGGCGCGCCGCTTCGAGGAGCGCTACGGCGAGGACCCGCGCTCGGCCGGCGGGCTGCTCGGGAGCCTGCTCGGCTGACCGGTAGGCTCAGGCGATGGCCGCCGAGACCGAGACCGATCCCGCCCTCCAGGACGCCGCCTGGGACCTCGATCCGCTGGTCGACGGCCGCGGCGAGGAGGGCGTCGACGCCCAGCTCGCCGAGGCGCAGCGGCTGGCCGACGCCTTCGCCGAGCGCCACGCCGGCAAGGTGGCCGAGCTCGACGGCGCCGGGCTCGTGGCCGCGATGGACGCGCTCGCCGACATCTACGAGCTGGTCGGCAGGGCCGGCAGCTTCGCCTCGCTGCGGTTCTCGACCGACACGCAGGACCCGACCCGCGGCGCGCTGCTCCAGCGCGTCCAGGAGCTCGGCACGGCCATCGAGACGAAGCTCCTGTTCTTCGGCCTGGAGTGGGCCGCGCTCGACGACGCGCGGGCCGAGGAGCTGCTGGGCGCCCCCGGGCTCGACCGGGCGCGCCACTTCCTGCGGATGGAGCGCCGCTACCGCCCCTACCTCCTCTCCGAGCCGGAGGAGAAGATCGTCGCGGAGAA
>JANJUA010000193.1 GCA_024710825.1 Solirubrobacteraceae bacterium | reverse complement strand
CTCATCGGCACGCTGGTCGTGTTAGGCGCGCCGGCCGCCACGGCGGCCGCCGCCGTGCTCGCCTAACGGGTGGTCTTGTTCTGGCTGCCGCTCACGGGCGGCGCGATCGCCTTCGCCGCGCTGCGCCGCGAGCTGGCCGCGGCGCGGTGCAGCGAAGGGTCGCCGCTCGCGCGCCGCTGACGGCGCGGCGCTTACGCGGCCGCGCGGGTGTCCAGGTGGACCGGGACGAGCGCGAAGGCGACCGCGCCGTGACGCATGCGCATCGCCACGCCGGGGCGGAAGTGCGGCAGCGGGCCGTCGTCGTCGGGCGGCGGCGTGAGGCCGAACAGGCGATGGCCGACGCGCGAGCCGTGCTGGCGCAGCGCGCGGAGCGCGTCGCGCTGGGTGATGCGCCAGCCGGCGGCCTCCAGCCGGGCGCCGTGCCACAGCTCCCAGCGCCAGCGGCGGAAAGGGAAGCGGCCGGGCGGCAGCTCGTGCAGGGCGTAGGCGAACGAGAGACCCTCGACGACGGCCATTCGGGCGAGAGGGTAGCCGGGAGCCGGCCCGTCGGCGCGAGACAGGGTTGACATGCATGTAAAGGGCCGCTAGCGTGTCGGTTGACAGTCGCGTCAACCCAGCAAGGAGTCGGCACATGCACGCTCCGCCTCACCCGGCCTCGGGGACCAACCGCTCCTGGGCCCTGCTCATCCTGCTCTGCGCCGCCGAGTTCATGGTGGCCCTCGACCTCACCGTCGCCAACGTCGCGCTGCCGTCCATCGGCCGTGACCTGCACGTCGCCGCCGGCGACCTGCCGTGGGTCCTGACCGCCTACATCCTCGCCACCGGGGGGCTCATGCTCGTCGCCGGGCGGCTGGCCGACCTCGTCGGCCGCCGGCGCGTCCTGCTCGCCGGCATCGCGCTCTTCACCGGCGCGTCGCTGGCCAGCGGCCTCGCGCCGTCCTTCGCCGTGCTGATCGCCGCTCGCGCCGCCCAGGGCGTCGGCGCGGCGCTCCTGCTCCCCACGGCGCTGTCGATCCTCACGACCGCCTACGACGGCGAGCGCCGGACCGCCGCGCTGGCGGCGTGGGGCGCGATCGCCAGCTCCGGGGCCGCCGTCGGCCTGCTCGCCGGCGGGCTGCTCACCGAGGCGGTGAGCTGGGAGTGGATCTTCCTCGTCAACGTGCCGCTCGGCGCGGCGGCCGCCGCGCTCGTCCCGCGGCTCCTCGCGCGCGACCCGGAGCCCGTCCGGCTGCCGCTCGCTCGGCTCGACCTTCCGGGCGCGCTCGTGTTGATCGCCGGGCTGGTCGCCGTCCTGCTGGCGATCTCCGAGGCCGACGAGCGGGGCTGGGGCGCGCCGCTCGTCCTCGCCGGGCTCGCGGGCGGCGTCGGGCTGCTCGGCGCCTTCGCCCTGTTCGAGCGGTCCGGCGCCCAGCCGCTGGTGCCGCCGAGCGTCTGGCGCCTGCGCTCGCTGGTCGCCGGCACCGGCGTGATGGTGGGAGCGACCGGCATCGTCGCCGGGTCGTTCTTCTTGAACTCGCTCTACCTCCAGGACGCCCTCGGCTACACCGCGCTCGAGAGCGGCCTCGGCTTCCTGCCGATCGCGCTGGCCGTGCTCGCCGCCGCGCACGTCGCCTCGCACCTCATCACGCGTCTGGGCTCGCGCACGGTGCTGGCGGTCGGCCTGGCGACGATGGCCGGCGGCGCGCTCCTGCTCGCCACGATCCCGGACCAGGCCGCCTACGTCGCCGACCTGCTGCCCGGCTACCTGCTGATCGGCCTCGGCGCCGGCCTCGGCTTCGTCGGGATATCGGTCGGGGCGATGGCCGACGTGGGCGACCACGGCGCCGGAGCCGCGTCGGGCCTGCTGACGACCGGCCACGAGCTCGGCGCGGCGATCGGCGTGGCGGTGCTGGCGGCGATCGCCACGGCGGGGGGAGACGCCGCGGGCCTCGCCGACGGCTTCCGCACGGGCTACGTGGTGGCCGCGGGCATCGCGGCGGCGCTCACGGCGGTCGCGTTGCTGGTCGTCCCGTCCGCGCGTCCCGCGCCGGGCGCCGCGCACGCGGCGCTGCACTGACGACCTGGGCTACGGTGGCGGGCATGGCTGGTCCCGCCACCGACGACCATCGCCGCGCGACCGCCGAGCGCAACGTCGCCGCGATCCTCGACGCGGCGGAGGCGATCGTCGCCCGCAACGACGCGTTGACGGTGGCGGGCGTGGCCGCCGAGGCGGGCGTCTCCCGCGTCACCGTCTACGCCCACTTCGCCAACGCGCAGGCGATTCTCGAGGGGGTCGTGCGCCGCGCCGTGCGCGCCGTCGCGGCGGCGTTCTCCCAGGTCGAGCTCGAGGCGGGCACCGGCCTCGACGCGCTCGACCGGCTCGTCGCCGGCGGCTGGATCGAGTTCGAGCGCTTCGACGCGATCGCCCGCACGTCCGGCGAGCAGCTTCCGCCCGCGGTCCGCCGCGAGCTGCACCGCGACATCCTCGACGTGGTCGACGGCGTCGTCGCCCGCGGGCGCGCGGACGGAAGCATCCGCGCCGACGTGCCCGCCGCATGGCAGTCGAGCGTCTTCTACGCGCTCGTGCACACGGCGGCCGACGACGCCGCGGCCGGTCGCCTCGCC
>JANJUA010000187.1 GCA_024710825.1 Solirubrobacteraceae bacterium | reverse complement strand
GTGAACGGGACGAAGACCTCGTCGGCGGTGCGCCGCGCGAGCTCGACGATCGTGTCGCGCTCCTCGTGGGTCGCGGCGATGTCGAGGAAGACGAGCTCGTCGGCGCCCTCGCGGTCGTAGAGGGCCGCCAGCTCGACCGGGTCCCCCGCGTCGCGGAGGTCCAGGAACCGCGTGCCCTTGACGACGCGGCCGCCGGCGACGTCGAGGCACGGTATGACGCGCTTGAGGTGCATGACGCAGACGAGGCTAGATGACTTTGCGCGCGCGCCGCCGTCTTTGGCCCAAGAGCCCGACCGAGAGGACCCTTCATGCTGCTCGAGGACAAGAACGCCGTCATCCACGGAGGCGGCGGGACGATCGGCGGCGCGGTCGCGCGCGCGTTCGCCCGCGAGGGCGCCCACGTGCACCTGGCGGGCCGGACGCTCGCCAAGCTCGAAGCCGTCGCCGACGAGATCCGCGCCACCGGAGGCCGAGCCTCCACCGCCGAGGTCGACGCGCTCGACGAGCGCGCCGTCGACGCCCACGCCGACGCGGTCGCCGCCGAGGCCGGCTCGATCGACATCGCGTTCAACCTGATCGGCGTCCAGGACGTGCAGGGCACGCCGATGATCGACATGCGCGTCGAGGACTACCTGCAGCCGATCGAGGTCGCCGTCCGCAGCTCGTTCTTGACCTGGCGCGCGGCGGCGCGGCACATGGTCCGTGCCGGCGGCGGCGTCATCCTCGCCTTCGGGGGCGGCGGCGACCCGCTGCGCGACTACAGCATCGGCGGGTTCCAGGCGGCGCTGGAGACCGTCGAGTCGATGCGCCGCCAGCTCTCCGCCGAGCTCGGCCCGCGCGGTGTGCGCGTGGTGACGCTGCGCACCGGCGGGGTGATCGACTCGATCCCCGCGAGCTTCGCCGGACGCGAGCAGCTCGTCGCCGGGCTGGAGGCGATGACGATGCTCGGACACGGCGCGCTGCTGGAGGACGTCGGCCGCACCGCGGCGTTCGTCGCCTCCGACCACGCCCGCACGATGACCGCCGCGACGGTCAACGTGAGCTGCGGCGCGCTGGTGGACTGAGCTCCCCGGGGGTGCGGTAGGTCGCCGGAGGGAGACGCTAGGCGTCGAGCACGGCGTGCGCCTCGGCGACCGTGAAGCGGCGCTCGTACAGCGCCTTGCCGGCGATCGCGCCCGCGAGGTTGACCTGACGCAGCGCCATCAGGCCCTCCAGGTCGGCCAGCGAGCCGATGCCCCCGGAGATGATGAAGCGCCCGCGGACGATCGAGGCTATCCAGGCGACCTCGTCGAGGTCGAGGCCCTCGAGCATCCCGTCGCGGTCCACGTTGGTGTAGACGAACTGCTTGACGCCGCGGTCCTGCAGGTGCGCGATGGCGGCGTCGGCCGGCATCCGCGTGGTCTCCGTCCAACCCGCGGCCGAGACGTCGCCGCCGCGCACGTCGACGCTCACGACGACCCGCTCGCCCCACTCGGCGATCGCCTCGTCGAGGAAGTCGACGTCGCGGAACGCCGCCGTCCCGAGGATCACCCGCTGCGCGCCCGCGCGCAGCGCGGCGCGGGCCGCGTCGAGGTCCCGCAGCCCGCCGCCGTACTGGACGGGCACGCCGAGCTCCCGCGTGATGCGCTCGAGGTGGTGGAGATTCTGCGGGCTGCCCGCCTTGGCGCCGTCGAGGTCGACGACGTGGAGCTGGCGGGCGCCCTGCTCCACCCAGGAGCGGGCGGCGTCGAGCGGGTCGTCGTCGTAGACGGTCTTGGCGGCGAAGTCGCCCTTGACGAGCCGGACGGCCTGGCCCTCGGAGATGTCGATGGCGGGATACAGCCTCATGCGTTTCGTACCTGGTCGCAGATTCGGGCGAAGTTCCGCAGCAGGGCGAGCCCGTGCGTGGATGACTTCTCGGGATGGAACTGCGCGCCGAAGACGTTCTCGCGCGCCACGACCGACACGAAGGCCGTGCCGTAGTCGCTGGTGCCGAGGACGTCCTCGGGATCGGTGGGGTGCGGCACGTAGGAGTGCACGTGGTAGAAGGTCGCGGGGTTCGGCAGGCCCTCGGTCAGCGGCGACTCGCGCGTCCAGCGGACCTCGTTCCAGCCGATGTGCGGCAGCTTCAGACCGCGGGCGTCGAGCCGGCGCACGGCGCCGCGCAGCAGGCCCAGGCCGGTCTCGCCGCCGTGCTCCTCGGAGGAGTCGAACAGGAGCTGCATGCCCATGCAGGAGCCGAAGAACGGCATGCCGCCGCGCGCGCAGTCGACCAGCACGTCCTCCAGCTCGAGCTCGCGCAGCGTCCGCATCGCCGCGGGGAAGGCGCCGACCCCCGGCAGCAGCAGGCCGTCGGCGGCGCGCAGCTGCGCCTCCTCGCGGGTCGTCGACACCGTCGCCCCGACGTGCTCGAGCGCCTTCTCGACCGAGCGGCGGTTGCCCATGCCGTAGTCGACGATCGCGATGTTCACAGCACGCCCTTGGTGGACGGCACCCCGATCTCGTCGGGGTCGATCGCGACAGCCTCCCTCAGCGCGCGCGCGAACGCCTTGAACAGGGCCTCGATCATGTGGTGGGCGTTCGTCCCGGCCTCGACCTGGAGGTGCAGCGTCATGCGCGCGTTCGTCGACACGGCGCGGAAGAACTCCTCGGCGAGCTCGTGCTCGAAGCCGCCCGTCACGCCCGCGGGCAGCTCGGGCGCGCCGAACGCGAGGAACGGTCGCCCCGAGAGGTCGACGGCGCAGCTCGCGCGCGCCTCGTCCATCGGCACCACCGCGTGCCCGTAGCGGGTGATCCCCGCCCGGTCCGCGAGCGCCTCGTCGAGCGCCTGGCCGAGCACGATCCCGGTGTCCTCCACGGTGTGGTGCGCGCCGGTCTCGAGGTCGCCCGTCACCCCGACCTCCAGGTCGAGCCGGCCGTGGCGGGCGAGCAGATCGAGCATGTGGTCGAAGAAGCCGACCCCGGTGCTGCGCGTCCCCGCGCCCGACCCGTCGAGGGTCAGGGCGAGCCGGATGTCGGTCTCCTTGGTGGCGCGGGCGATCTCACTGCTGCGGCTCATCTGCGGGCCTCCATGGACTCAGCGTGGACGGCGAAGCCCTCCGCGCGGGCGATCGGCGCCCCGGCGCGGGCCAGCGACGCGGCGGCGCCCCCGAGGTGCACCTCGCTCATGCGGCGGCGGAAGTTGCGCGGGCTCAGCCCGGAGGCGAAGCGCGCCGCGCCGCCGGTCGGCAGCACGTGGTTGGACCCCGCCACGTAGTCGGTGAACGCGGTTCCGCTGGCGGAGCCGACGAGCAGCGTCCCGGCGGCGCGGATGGCGCCCGCGCGGTGCTCGGCGCGCTCGCCGACGAGCTGGAGATGCTCCGGCGCGAAGGCGTTGGCGAAGGCGATCGCCTCGTCCATGTGGGACGCCAGCACGACCGCGAGCGGCGCGAAGTCGACGCTCGGGCGCTCGGCGGCCAGCTCCTCGGCGGCGGCCACCACCGCGTCGGCCAGCGCCGCGTCGTCGGCGACGAGCACGACGAGCGAGCCGGCGCCGTGCTCGGCCTGGCCGAGCAGGTCGAACGCCGCCAGCCGGGGGTCCGCGCCCTCGGCCGCCACCACGAGCAGGTCCGACGGGCCCATGAACCCCTCGATTCCGACCTGCGCGCTGCACTGGACCTTCGCCTCCTGCACCCACAGGCTGCCCGGCCCCACGATCACGTCCACGCGCGGGACGGTCTCGGTGCCGAACGCCAGCGCGCCGACCGCCTGCGCGCCGCCCATCCGGTAGACCTCGTCGACGCCGCAGAGAGCGGCCGCCGCGAGGATCGCCGGGCTCGCGGGCGGCGGCGTGCAGACCACGATCTCCTCGACGCCGGCCACGCGCGCGGTGACGGCGCCCATGACGACCGTCGACGGGTACGGCGCCCGCCCGCCCGGGACGTAGATCGCGGCGCGGCGCACGGGGATCTCGCGCACGAGCACGCGCTGGCCCTGCGGCAGGACGATCTCGCTGTCGTCGCCGAGGCTCGCGCCCGCCACGGCGGCGACGTTCGCCATCGCCACCTCCAGGCCCGCGCGGATGTCGGAGCGCAGCTCGGCGGCCGCGGCGTCGAGCTCGTGGCTCTCGACCCGCAGCGGCGGCGGCTCGGCGCCGCGCAGGTCGTGCTCGCGGGCAAGCTCGGCCACCGCGGCGTCGCCCTCCGCGCGGACCCGGCGCAGGATGGCGCGCACGCCCTCGGCGACCGAGTCTCCCGCGGGCGCGAGCGCGCGCACGCGCGTCGCGAGCCGCTCGGGATCGCCCTCCGGCGCGAAGCGCTCAACGCGCACGCAGCGCCTCCAGCACGGCGTCGATCTCGCGCGCCTTGAGCTTGTGGGAGACCGGGTTGGCGATGAGACGGGCGGTGGAGGAGACGATCTCCTCGCGCACGACGAGCCCGTTCTCGCGCAGGGTCGTTCCGGTGGCGGTGAGGTCGACGATCGCGTCGACGAGCCCCGTCAGCGGCGCGAGCTCGACCGAGCCCTTCACCTCGACGATCTCCGCCTGACGGCCCGTGTCCTCCAGGTAGCGCGCGGCGATCCGCGGGTACTTCGTCGCCACGCGCATGATCCCGAGGCGGCGCAGCGCCTCCGCCGCGGGGTCCGGGCCGTCCTTGGAGGCGAGGACCATCTGGCAGCCGCCGAAGCCGAGGTCGAGCAGCTCGTAGACGTCGCGGCCCGCCTGCTCCATGAGCACGTCCTTGCCCACGACGCCCACGTCCGCGGCGCCCGCCTCGACGTAGGTCGGGACGTCCGAGGGACGCATGGTGACGATGCCGACGTCCTCGAAGAGCAGCTTGCGGTCGTTGGCGCGCACCTCGGAGGTGTCGACCCCGAGGCGGTCGAGGAGGTCCAGCGTGCCGCCCATGAGCGCGCCGCGCGGCACGGCGATCGTGAGGCCCAGGTCTCCGGTCATCGCGCCAGCGCCTCGTGGAGTCGGTCGACGTTGAGGGCGAAGCCGACCGCGGGCAGCGGCCGGCCGAAGTTGCCGAGCAGCTCGTCGTAGCGGCCGCCCACCCCGAGGGGCTGGCCCAGGCCGGGTACGTAGATCTGGAAGATCGCGCCCGTGTAGTAGCCGAGGTCGCTGGCCAGCCCGAGGTCGAGGATGACCCGCTCGCGCACGTCGGGCGCGAGCGCCTCGATCGCCTCCCCCAGCCGGCTGCCCGCCTCGCCGGGGAGCCGCGCGAGCACCTCGGGGCCGCCGCGCAGCAGCGGGATGGCGGCGATCCGCTCGTCGAGGCCCAGCCGGCTCACCTCGCGCTCGAGGCCGACGTAGTCGCGGCCGACCAGCTCGTGGAGGATCCGCGCGCGGTCCTCCGCGCCGACCCCGGCTTGGTCGAGCAGGGCCGGCACGATCGACGCCGAGCCGAGCCCGATGCGGAAGTCGTCGATCCCCGTCGCCTCGACGGCGCGGGCGAGCACCTCGAGGACCTCGGTGGTCCCCGTGGGCGTCGGCGAGCCGATCAGCTCCACGCCCGCCTGGAGGAACTCGCGCATCTGCCCGCGGTGCGGGCGCACCTGGCGGTAGGCGTTGGCGACGTAGCAGAAGCGCAGCGGCGGCTCGGCGGCGGCGTAGCGCGTCGAGGCGACGCGCGCGATCGGCACCGTCATGTCGGTGCGCAGGGCGAGCACGTTGCCGTGGTCGTCGGCGACGCGGTAGGCGGGCGGCATCTTCGCGCCGCCGCGGGCGAGGACCGCCTCGTACTCGAGCGCGGGGGTGGCGACCTCGCCGTAGCCCGCCTCGTCGAACACGCGCCGCAGCGCCGCCTCGATGGCGCGCAGCTCGCGCATCTCGTCGGGCAGGACGTCGCGGGTCCCGCTGGGAATGGGGTGGATCATGCGACCCGCAGCGTATTGCCAGGCAGCGCCGGCTACACCGGCACGGGCTCCATGGCGGTGCGCTCGATGCGCGCCCCCAGCTCCCGGAGGCGCTCGTCGATGCGCTCGTAGCCGCGGTCGATCTGACGGACGTTGCCGATCTCGCTGCGGCCCTCCGCGCAGAGCGCGGCGATGAGCATCGCCATGCCCGCCCGGATGTCGGGGGACTCAAGGCGCTCGCCGCGCAGCCGGCTGCGGCCGTAGACGATCGCCCGGTGCGGATCGCAGAGGATGATGTTCGCGCCCATGTTCACGAGCTTGTCCGTGAAGATCATGCGGTTCTCGAACATCCACTCGTGGATGAGGACCTGGCCCTCGGACTGCGTCGCCAGCGCGATCGCGATCGAGGTGAGATCGGCCGGGAACGCCGGCCACGGGCCGTCCTGCACGCGCGCGGTGAACTCGCCGACGTCGCGCTGGGCGCGCAGGTCCTGATCGCCGGGGACGATCACGTCGGCGCCGTCGAGCTCGGAGCGCAGGCCGATCCGCTCGAACACGAGCCGGATCATCCGCAGGTCGTCGGGGACGCAGTCCTTGATGCGCAGCTCTCCCCCGGTGACGCCGGCGAGCGCCATGAACGAGCCGATCTCGATGTGGTCGGGAGCGATGTCGTGGGTGCAGCCGCCGATCTCGCGGGTGCCGTGGACGGTGAGGACGTTCGAGCCGATGCCCTCGATGTCGACGCCCATCTTCACGAGCATGCGCGCGAGGTCCTGGACGTGCGGCTCGCAGGCGGCGTTGCCGATGACGGTCGAGCCGGGCGTGCGGGCCGCGGCGAGCAGCGCGTTCTCGGTCCCCATCACCGACGGCTCATCCATGAACACGTCGCCGGCGCGCAGGCCGCCCACGGGGGCGCGCAGGAGGAGATCGCGGCCCGAGGTGACGTCGGCGCCCAGCGAGCGGAAGGCGTCGAGGTGCGGGTCCAGGCGGCGGCGGCCGATGACGTCGCCGCCGGGAGGCGGCATGCGCGCATCGCCGAAGCGGGCGAGCAGCGGGCCGGCGAGCAGGAAGCTGGCGCGGATCGCCTCGGCCTTCGCGCGGTCGATGGCGTGAGCGTCCGGGAGGGCGTCCGCCCGGAGCGAGACCTCGTGGCCGTTGCGCCACTCGACGCGCACGCCGAGGCCGCGGAGGATGTCGAGCATCGCCTCCACGTCGCGGATGCGCGGGACGTTGCGCACCACGACCTCGTCGGAGGTGAGCACCGACGCGGCGAGGATTGGAAGGGCGCCGTTCTTGTTGCCGGACGGTACGACCGTGCCGGACAACCGAGCGCCGCCATCGATGACGAACTTCTCCATGGGGGGCCGCGACCGCGAGAGGGATGGTGTCGATCGCTCGGCTAGGGTAACAGCCATGTCGCTGCAGACTTCGCGCGACGAGGCGTGGTCCCTGCTCACGGATTGGGTGCGATCGCCTTCGCTGCGCCGCCACTGCCGCTGCGTCGAGATCGCGATGCGGGCGTACGCGGAGCGGCTCGGGGAGGACGTCGAGCTGTGGGGCGTCACCGGGCTGCTGCACGACGCCGACTACGAGCGCCACCCCGACATGGACGCGGAGGACGGCCATCCGCGGACGATCATCGCCGAGCTGGAGCGGCGCGGCGAGGACCCGGCCGTCGTGCGGGCGATCGCGTCGCACGCGGACTTCCTCGGCGTCCCGCGCGAGTCGCCGATGGAGAAGACGCTCTTCGCCGTCGACGAGCTGACGGGCTTCGTCGTGGCCTGCGCGGCCGTGCGCCCCGAGGGCGTCGTCGGACTGACCCCGAAGTCCGTGAAGAAGAAGCTCAAGCAGCCGAGCTTCGCCGCGGCGGTGAGCCGCGACGACGTGCGCGCCGGCGCCAAGGAGCTCGGCATGGACTTCGACGAGCACGTGCGGTTCGTCGTGGCGGCGCTCGAGGCGCACGCGGACGAGCTCGGGCTGCGCGGCGCCGCGGCCGCGTAGGACGCCTGGGCGCGGCGGGCGGCGGTACCCTCCGGCGCCATGCTGACGATCACCGTCCTGGAGGGCGACGAGACCGGCCAGGAGCTGCTCGAGCAGGCGCTGCGGGTCCTCGACCCCGATCTGCTGGGCCTCGAGCTGCGGCTCGAGCGGTTCGACCTGTCGCTCGAGCGGCGGCGCGCGACCGGCAACGCGATCGTCCACGAGGCCGCGGCGGCGATGCGCGCGTCCGGGTTCGGGATCAAGGCGGCGACGATCACGCCCGAGGACAAGGACGACGTCGGCTCGCCCAACCGGATCCTCCGCGAGGAGCTCGACGGCAAGGTCATCATCCGCACGGGCCGCCGGATTCCGGGCGTGACGCCGTTCGGCGGCGTCCACCACCCCATCTCGGTGGTGCGGATGGCGGTCGAGGACGCCTACGGCGCCGAGCAGTGGCGCGAGGGCTCGCCGGGCGCCGCGGACGAGGTGGCGTTCCGCACCGAGCGGGTGACGCGCGGGACGTGCGCCGCCGTCGCGGAGTACGCCTTCCGGACCGCCGGGCAGATGGGCGGCAAGGTCTACGGCGGTCCGAAGTGGACCGTCTCCCCCGTCTACGAGGGGATGCTCAAGGAGGAGATGGACGCCGCCGCCGCGCGCCATCCCGCTGTGGTCTACGAGCCCGTGCTCATCGACGCGACGTACGCGGGCCTCATCACCGGGACGGGCGAGCAGCCGCTGGTGATCCCGGCGCTCAACCGCTACGGAGACTGCCTCTCCGATCTCGTGATGCCCATGTTCGGCTCGATCGCGGGAGCCGAGTCCGTGCTCCTGTCGTTCGCCGACGACCTCGAGACGCGGGTGGCGATGGCCGAGGCGCCCCACGGGACGGCGCCGGCGCTGATGGGCAAGGACGTGGCCAACCCGATGGCGATGATCCTCGCGTGCGGGGCGGTGCTCGGGTACGCGGGGCGGGCCTCGGAAGCCGGCGGCGGCGCGGCGGAGACCGCGTCGCGGGCGATCTACGAGGCGGTGCTGGAGGCGGTGGGGGCCGGGGTGCGGACGCCTGACCTCGGCGGGCACGTGGGCACGACCGAGTTCACGGACGAGGTCGTCGGGCGGATCGCAACCAAGCTCGAGGTGTGGTCGTCGCTCGGTCCGTCCCGGTAGCCCGGACGCGCCCGCGCTCGCCCTCGTGGTGCTCGCGCCGGCGCAGGTAGCCGCGCCGCTGGAGGTACAGCGTGAGCGAGCCGGCGACGACGATCGTGACGATGTTCGCGGCGAGCTGGACCGCGCTGCCGCCCATCGAGCTCCAGTCGCGGGTCGCCGCCGAGACGCCGATGTCGCACGCGGCCGGGATCGTCGTCACCGAGATGAGGACCCCGATCAGCGCGCCGGACTTCGCCGTGGTCAGCGAGAGCGTGCCGGCGGCGCCCGCGCAGAACGCGATGATGAAGGTGTACGCGTCCGGGGTGGCGATGAAGGTCGCCAGGCCGCTGGTCTCGACGGAGAAGTCCTTGTCGGCCACGCCCGTGCCCAGCAGCACCTCGGAGAGCACGTAGGCCACGGCGCTGGCCACCGGAAAGCCGACGACGACCGCCGCCAGGCTGCGGCCGACGAGCCGTCGTCGACGCGTGACGACGCCGACGCAGAGCCCGGCCAGCGGGCCGAAGTCGGGGCTGACGACCATCGCGCCGACGATCAGGATCGGGTTGTCGGTGAACAGCCCGCAGGTGGCCAGCGCGGCGGCGAGCACCATGAACACGAGGTAGCTCCACGAGAGCTGGGCCTCCTCGGAGGTGCGCGTCTGCACCTCCTCCCAGACCACCGCGTCGGACTCCTCGCCGAGGCTGCTGCTCATCGCCCGGCGCGCATCCGGACCGAGCGAGGTGTCGACGTGCTCGATGGCGATCGAGCCCTCCTGGGCGCCCACCCCGAGGCGCCGGACGTCCCCGACGACGATCGAGGCGTCCTCGCGCGCGACGTCGGCCATGATGACGTCCCCGTCCGGCCGACGGGCGGCGCCCGCGAGCGTGATGACGTTGCAGACGGCGTCGTCGCCGGCGAGCCGATCCTCGACCTGCCGCGTCTTCTCGGGCGGGGTGACGATGCGCAGGTGGATCATTGCCGGGGGACCGTACCGCCGCCGCCGCGCGACCGACGCGAGCCGAGGGCGGGCCGCGCTGCAAGTCTCCGTGCAGGACCCTCGATCCGTCCGATCCCCCACGTACGGTTCACGAACAGATGTTCCCCTCTCCCGACAGCTCGCACGGAACGCAGGTTCGCCCGCCGAGGGACCGTGGCTGGGAGGCCGCGTACCCGGCTCTCGGCGAGGCGACCCGCGCCGGGGCCGGACTCGAACCAGACACCCCCCGCGCGAGCCGCCCGGCGGTCGTCTTCGACTGGGCGACACTGACGGGGCTCGGCGTCGCCTCGGAGGAGCCGCGCGAGCGGCCCCAGCCCGGGGTGGCGCATCCTGCGCCGGAGCGCCTGCGCGAGCAGGTCGGTCCTGCCGCGCCGTACGAGCCCCCGTCCTGGCGAGCGACCGCCGGCCGAGCGCTCGGCCTGGCTCGTGCCTTCCTGCTGCT
>JANJUA010000080.1 GCA_024710825.1 Solirubrobacteraceae bacterium | reverse complement strand
CCCAGGGGGTCGCGCACCTCGGCCAGGTCGCCGTCGGGCGTCCACGCCAGCTCGGTGCGCCGGCCGGCGACGTCGAGCGCGGCGACCAGCCGGCCGGCCACGTCGTAGACCCCGCGGCTGCGCAGCCACGGGCCGGCGGCGCCGTCGGGCTCGATCAGGCGCTGGCGCAGGTCGACCAGCCGACCGAGCGGGTCGTAGCCGTACCGCAGGGCGGCGCGGACCACGCCCTGGGCGTCGCGCTCCTCCACGCGAACGGGCCGGCCGGCGGCGTCGAGGACCAGCTCGCTGCGGCTGCCGTCGGGATGGCGCACGGCGACCGGGCGGTCGAACCCGTCGGTGACGACGGTCGTGCGGCGCCCGCCCGCGTCGACGTGGGCGACGAGCGTGCCGTTGGCGTCGAGCTCCTGGCGCTCGACGGCCGGCCGCGGCCCCCCGATGGCGATCGCGGTCACCAGCCCGCGCTCGTCGTGGGCGTAGTCGATGCGCAGGCCGGTCGGGTCGACGGCCGCGACCAGCGCGCCGGTCGCGTCCCAGGTCAGCTGGGTGATCGCGCTCGTCCCCGCGTCCAACGGCCGCTCCACGCGCACGCAGCGGCCGAACGCGTCCCACGTGTAGCGGACGTCCAGCCAGCCGCCGCCGATCGGCGTCCCGTCGGCGTCCGCCAGCCGCTCGCGCTCGAGCGTCAGCTGCCCGACCGCGTCGTACTCCAGCCGCCGCTCCAGCCCGGAGCCGGCCGGCCCGGTCACGCGCCGGACCTGGTCGAGCGCGTCGCGCTCGACCGCGATCGACGTCCCGCCGATCGCCTCCACGGACGCGATCCGGCGCAGCTCGTCGTACTCGTAGCGCAGGCGCGACTCGCCGCCGACGCGCACCTCGGCCGGCATCCCCTCCCCGTCGCCCGCGCCGTGGTAGCGCCACTCGGTGACCACGCCGGCGGCGTCGGTCGTCGAGCGCCGCCGCCCGCGCGTGTCGTAGGCGTGGCGGATCTCGGCGCGGACGCTGGAGCCGTCCTCCAGCACGACCGCGGGGGCCAGCACGCGCGTGACCAGGCCGCGCGCGTCGCGCTCCAGCGTCAGCGTGCCCCCGGTGACGTCCGAGTACTCGACGAGCTCGCCGGCCGCGTCGTAGGCCAGCCGCGCGCCGATCGACGCGCCGCCGCCGACGGGGTGCACGCGCTGCTCGACCAGCACGCGCCGCTGCGGGTTGCCGACCGCCGCCGCGTGGCGCAGGACGAGGCGGTTGCCGCGCGGGAACGTGACCTCGCGCAGGTCGCCCTGCGCCGTGTAGGCGTAGCGCGTCGTCCAGGTGCCGGCGGCGTGGTCGAGCTCGTGGCGGACCGGCCGCCCGGCCGCGTCGAAGACGTGGCGGGCGGTCACCCCGCGCGGATCGACGACCGTCGTCGTGCGCTCCGGCGCCGCGGCGTAGGCGAACGCCCACGTCCCGCCGCCCCAGGCCTGCTCGACCACCCGGTTGAGCGCCGGCCCGGCGGTGCCGTAGCGGGTCACCAGCGCGGTACGGCCGAGCGGGTCGGTGATCGTGACGAGGTTGTGGGCCAGGCGCGGATCGCCGGTCGCGGGCGCGTAGGCGTAGCGCCAACGCCGGCCCGCGGGCAGCTCCGGCGTGGCGGGCGCGGTGGCGTCGACGAGGTCGCCGGCGGGGCCGTAGGCGTAGCGCCAGGTGCGCCCCGTCCAGTCGGCGATCGCGACGATGCGCCCGGTGGAGCTGGTGGTGAGGTCGAGCGCGCGCCCGAGCCCGTCGACGACCCGCCGCGGGCGGGCGTCGGGGTGGCGCTCGACGCGGATCGCGTTGCCGCAGCGGTCGACGATCCGCTCCACCCGCCCGGCCGCGTCGAAGCGCCAGGTGGTGCCGTCGACCGCGTCGGCGACGAAGCGGCCGCCGGAGACGCGCAGCCGCACCGGCTCGCCGTCCGCCGGAGCGTGCACGCCCCCGCCGTCGGCGGGACCGTAGAAGGCGCCGCGGCCGTCGCCGAACCAGGCGTGGACCGCGCCGGTCTCCAGTCGCCGCACACGCGCGTCCAACCAGGTGTCCCAGCCCGGGCCGAAGCTGCCGTCGGTGTAGAGCTGGTTGGAGTAGACGCGGGTGACGTGCAGCGGCAGGCCGACCGACTCGATCAGCACGTCGGTGCGCTCCAGACGGTACGCGCCGCTGTGGAGGGCGACCGGGTCGGCGTCGGCCACGCTCTGGGTCGGGCTCTCGTTCAGCCCGGCGCCGGGCTGGCGCAGCGCGCCGTCGCCGGCGCCGTCGCCCAGGCCGCCGCCGATCTCCTCGGCGCGGTCGACCAGCCCGCCGAGCGCGTCGAGCGCCCCGTCGACGCCGTCGAGCGCGTCGGCGCCGTCCTGCGCGCGGCCCTGGGCGTCGGCGGCGGCGTCGTCGAGCTGGGCGAGCTCCTCCTCGACCTGCTCCAGCCGGTCCAGGAGCTCCTCGAGCTCGCCCTGGCCGCCGTCGCGATCATCGCCCCCGCCGTCGTCGTCGTCGCCCCCGTCGTCATCGCCCCCGTCGTCGTCGCCCCAGTCGCCGTCGCCGCCGTCGCCGTCGTCGTCGCCCCAGCCGTCGTCGTCGCCCTCGTCGCCCCAGTCGCCCCACTCGTCGAAGCCGTAGTCGCCCCACTCCTCCACCTCGGGCGCGGAGTGGTCGTAGTCGCCGGGGTCCGGCGGCTCCCCCGGCGGAGGCGTGTCGTCGGGCGGCGTGCCCGGCGGGACGGGATCCTCGCTGCTGCCGTCCCCGTCGCCGTCGCCCTCGCCGACCGGGGTGAACGTGCCCTCGCCGTCCATCCAGTACTGGCCGTCCGGGTCGCGGTAGTCGTCGGCGCTCTTGCCCTCCGGGGCCTCCCAGCTGCCGAGGTGCTCGCCGGTCTCGTAGTCGTAGACGTCGGCCTTGGTGCCGTCGTCGTTCCAGTCGAACGTGTGAGTGGGCGGCATCAGCCCAGCCGCTCCGCGATGTCGGCGTTCACGGGACGGCCGGTGAGCGGCTCGGGGAGACGGTCGGGCCGCCCCAGCGCGGCGCGGCGCGCCTCGGCGGTCGCGGCGCGGACCGCGGCGGCGTCGCTCAGCCCGG
>JANJUA010000131.1 GCA_024710825.1 Solirubrobacteraceae bacterium | reverse complement strand
GTCGCCCTCGCGGCGCTGGCGATCGCGGTCGCCGCGTTCGTCCTCGTCGTCGTGATCGGAGTCGGGCCGCTCTGACCCCGGTCCAGCCGGTGGGCCGCCGTGTGGCGTGCCGCGGCGGGCTTCGACGACGGCGGGCCCGCTCCCGCCGCCGTCTGGAGCGTTCACGGAGCGGCGGCGGTCGTGTCGGAGTGCGCCTGAAGGATCTCCTCGCCGGACTCCCCGGTCCGGACCCGGAACGCCTGCTCCACGGGCAGGACGAACACCTTCCCGTCGCCGACGGCGCCGGTCCGGCCGTGCTTGAGCACGGTGTCGACGATCGTCTGCACGTCGTCGTCGGAGACCACGCACTCCACCTTGATCTTCGGGCGCAGGTAGTTCGTCAGCTCCGCCCCCCGGTAGCGCTCGGTGATGCCCTTCTGCCGGCCCGAGCCCTTGACCTCGCTGATCGTCAGCGAGGGGAACCCGAGGTTCAGCAGCTCGGTCCTGATCGGCTCGAACGCCTCGTGTCGAACGTAAGCCACGACCATCTTCATGCGGTTGCCTCCTGCGGAGTCGGTTGGGCGACCGGACGCGGACGCGGCGCGGACATGGCCCCGTAGCCCTCCAGCTCCGGCGCCGGGATGAACTGCTCCGGGTACCCGTACATGCCGTGCTCGGCGATGTCGAGCCCGGCATCCTCGTCCGCCTCGGAGATCCGCAGCCCGATCGTGACCTTGATGATCGCGAACACGGCCAGCGAGAGCGCCAGCACGGTGGCGAACGTCAGCACGACCGCGGCCGCCTGGACGCCGAGCTGCGTCAGCCCGCCGCCGTAGAGCAGGCCGGGGTCGCCGACTCCGAGCGACTCGACGAGCCGATCGGAGGCGAAGATCCCCAGCGCGAGCGTGCCCCAGATGCCCGCGAGCCCGTGCGCCGAGAGCGCACCGACCGGGTCGTCGATCCGGCGGTCGATCGCGATCACGCCGCCGACGACCACGAGGCCGCCGACGAAGCCGATCAGCGGCGCCGCCCACATCTCGACGTAGCCGCAGCCCGCCGTGATGGCGACCAGCCCGGCGATCGCGCCGTTGCCGACCATGCCGACGTCCAGCTTGCGCCACATCAGGTAGATCATCAGCGAGGCGCCGACGACGCCGCCCGCGGCGCCGAGGTTCGTCACCGCGATCACCTCGGCCATGCCGTTGCCGCCGGTCCCCAGGGTCGAGCCGCCGTTGAAGCCGAACCAGCCGAGCCACAGGATCAGGACGCCGAGGCCGAACAGCGGCATGTTGTGGCCCGGGATCGCCCGCGGCCTGCCGTCCGGCCCGTACTTGCCCTTGCGCGGCCCGAGCAGCAGCACCGCGGCGAGGCCGGCGGTCGCGCCCGTGAGGTGGACGATCGAAGAACCGGCGAAGTCCTGCACGCCGTTGCCGATCTCCGCGAACAGGCCCCCGCCCCAGCCCCAGTGGGCGATGACCGGGTAGATCACGCCGGCGAAGACCACCGCGAAGGCGGCGTACGCGCCGAACTTGATGCGCTCCAGCGTCGTCCCCCACACGATCGCCAGCGACACGCAGACGAACATCATCTGGAAGACGAAGAAGCCGGCGGTCCCGGCGGTCGCCGCCTCGCCCGCGACGTCGCGGCCGATCTGGAAGAGGAAGCCGGAGTCGCCGGCGAGCCAGCCGCCGCCGCCGAAGGCGATGCCGAAGCCGACGACCCACCACACGAGCGAGCCGACGGAGAAGTTCACGAGGATCTTGGGGATCCCCATGCCGGCGTTCTTGCCGCGCGAGAAGCCGATCTCCAGGAAGGCGAAGCCCGCCTGCATGAAGAAGACCAGCACCGTCGCCACCATGATCCAGGTGGTGTTCAGCTCGTCTGCGATCGTCTCTATCGGCGTCGGCTGCTGCGCCAGCGCTCCGGCCGGCAGCAGCAGCGGGACGAGCACGCCGACGGCGGCGACTCGCCCGATGCGCGAGTGGGACATGGGCCCTCCTGGTTGCGAGTTCCGAGTCGTCGCCATGCTCGCCCTCGACCCCTGAGACGGTCATTGGACCGCTGTCGAAGATCCGCCGCCCGCCTTTGTCCAGTCGGTCGAGGCCGCTTGGCCCCACGGCGCAACCGGGTCCGGGAAGGTTTGGACAGCGGGATAATGTCGAGTGCGGAGTCGCGTCGTAGCCTCGGCGGCGGCCGAACCAGTCAACCGAAGGACATAGCCCTCCCATGCCCGCCACAAGGACGCGCCAGCAGAACGTCACAGCCGCGCAGTGGGCCGCCAACGGCGGCCTGGGCGCCATCGACCTCAACGACAACATCGAGTACTACGGCGAGAACGTCTTCTCGATCAACGTGCAGAGGCAGTACCTGTCCGAGGAGGCGTTCGCGCGGCTCACGCGGGCGGTCGCCTGCGGTGAGGGGCTCGACGTCGACCTCGCCAACGAGGTCGCCACGGCGATGAAGGAGTGGGCGCTGTCCAAGGGCGCCACGCACTACACGCACTGGTTCCAGCCGCTGACCGGCCGCACGGCGGAGAAGCACGACTCGTTCTTCGACCCGCAGGGCGACGGCACCGCGCTGACCGAGTTCAAGGGCAAGGAGCTCATCCAGGGCGAGCCGGACGCGTCCTCGGTCCCCACGGGCGGCATCCGCGCCACGTTCGAGGCCCGCGGCTACACCGCGTGGGACCCGACTTCGCCCGCCTTCATCCTCGAGAACCCGAACGGGGCGCTGCTGTGCATCCCGACGGCGTTCGTCTCCTGGACGGGCGAGGCGCTCGACCAGAAGATCCCGCTGCTGCGCTCGATGGACGCGCTGTCGCGCTCGGCCGTCAAGGCCTGTGCGGCGCTTGGCGTGGAGGCCGACCGGGTCTTCTCGACCGTCGGCCCGGAGCAGGAGTACTTCCTCGTCGACGAGCAGTACTTCTTCGAGCGCCCGGACCTCGTCAACACGGGCCGCACGCTGTTCGGCGCAAAGCCGCCGAAGGGCCACGAGCTCGACGACCACTACTTCGGCTCGATCCCCGAGCGGATCCTCGCCTACATGATGGCGTCCGAGCGCGAGCTGCAGCGGCTCGCGATCCCGATCAAGACCCGCCACAACGAGGTCGCCCCGAACCAGTACGAGCTGGCCCCGCTGTTCGAGTCCTCGAACGTCGCCTGCGACCACCAGCAGCTGACGATGCAGATCCTGCAGAACAAGGCGCGCGAGTACGGCCTGGTCTGCCTGCTGCACGAGAAGCCGTTCTCGGGCGTCAACGGCTCGGGCAAGCACAACAACTGGTCGATCGCCACCGACCTGGGCGTGAACCTGCTCGACCCGGGCGACACGCCGCAGGAGAACCTGACGTTCCTGTTCTTCTGCGCCGCGGTCATCCAGGCGGTCAACCGGCACCAGGCGCTGCTGCGCGCCACCGTCGCCAACGCCGGCCAGGACCACCGTCTGGGCGCCAACGAGGCGCCGCCGGCGATCATCTCGATCTTCCTCGGGACGGAGCTGACGAACGCGTTCGAGTCGCTCGTCGACGGCTCCGACGGCGCCACGCCGAAGGAGACCCTGCAGCTCGGCACCCCGCTGCTGCCGGTCCTGCCGAAGGCGGGCGGCGACCGCAACCGGACCTCCCCGTTCGCCTTCACCGGCAACAAGTTCGAGTTCCGGGCGCTCGGCTCGTCGATGTCGCTGTCGCTGCCCAACACCGTCCTGAACACGATCGTCGCCGAGGCCGTCGACGAGCTCGCCGAGCAGCTCAGCGCACTCGTGCGGGACGGCGCGACCGTCGAGGACGCGGTGCTGCAGGTCGTGCGCCGGTCATACGCCGCCAACAAGCGGATCTGCTTCGACGGCGACGGCTACTCCGAGGAGTGGCACGCCGAGGCGGAGCGCCGCGGCCTCCTGAACCTGCGCACCACGCCCGACGCGCTGCCCTGGCTCACGCACGAGCAGACGGTCCACGCGTTCGAGAGCTACAACGTCCTGTCGCGCCGATAGCGCGCGCGCCGC
>JANJUA010000086.1 GCA_024710825.1 Solirubrobacteraceae bacterium | reverse complement strand
TCTGATCGCGGCGGGTCCGGATCAGGTGATCGGCCGTGCGTGCGGCGAACGCGGCGATCGTGCTCGTCGGGTTCACCCCTCCCGACGTCACGAAGACGCTGCCGTCGACGACGTAGAGGTTGGCCACCTCGTGCGCCCGGCCCCACCGGTCGACGACCGACTCGGCGGGGTCGTCGCCCATCCGCGCGGTGCCCAGCAGGTGCCAGCCGGAGTAGCGCATCAGCCGCTCCACCTCGACGCGGTGGGCGCCGGCGGCCAGCAGCGACTCCCTGGCGCGCTCGATCTGGAAGTCGAGCAGGCGCCGCGAGTTGTCGGCGACGCGGTAGCGGACCTTCGGCGCTGCGATGCCCGAGGAGTCGGTCAGCGTCGCGTCCAGCGACACGCGATTGTCGGGATCGGGCAGATCCTCGCCGAAGATCCCCCAGCTGGCCCCGCGCCCGAGGTACTCGCGGACGTGCAGGTGATGGTCGGCGCCCCACACGGACTCGCCGGCGCGCGTGGGGATGGCGGCGTTGATCGGACCGCCGGTCGGCGCGAGGCTCCACTTCGCCCCTCGGACGTGGTCGCGATCGGCGCCCGTCTCGTAGAACTCGTAGGAGACGATCTTCGCGCCGACGTGGCCGTTCCAACTGCGCAGGTCCTCGTCGAAGAGGCCGAGCACGTTGGCGAACGGATGGACCATCAGGCGGCGGCCGACCAGGCCGCTTCCGTTGGCCAGCCCGTCCGGGTGTCCCGGGCCGTCGGAGAGCAGCAGCAGCCGGGCGGTGCCGACCGCGTTGGCCGCGAGCACCACGACATCGGCCTCCTGCACGTGCTCGGAGCCGTCCGGGGTGACGTACTCGACGCCGCGCGCCAGCCCGTCCGCGCCCATCAGCACGCGACGCACGCGCGCCCCCGTGACGACCTCGGCGCCCGCACCGATCGCCGCGGGCCAATGGGTGCCGTCCGTCGACGCCTTGGCGCCCTCGGGGCAGCCCTGCATGCAGGTGCCCCACTGGACGCACGCGCGGCGGTCGCCCGACGCCGCCGAGAGCACCGCGTTGGTGCCCGGCCACCAGTGCCAGCCGAGCGCGGCGTGCGCTCGCGCGACCTTGAGGCCGCCGCGGCCGATCGGCAGCGGCGGGAACGGCGGGTCCTCGCCGGGCGGCAGCGACGGGTCGCCGCCCAGGCCGGAGACGCCGAACTCGCGGTCGGTCTGCTCGTAGTACGGCTGCAGCTCGGCGTAGGAGATCGGCCAGTCGTCGGCGACCCCGTCCAGCGTCCGCACCCGGAAGTCCGACGGGCGCATCCGGCACCAGTCGCCGGCGTAGAGGACCAGGCTCCCGCCGACGCCGTTGAACATCAGCGTCGCGACGTCGGAGTCCTGCTCGTCGACGGGGTAGTCCTCGGCGAGGCCGCGGATGTTCGGGCTGCCCGACCACTGCTTGCGGGCCAGCAGCTCGTACTCCGGCTTGGGAGCCGGGTAGTCGGCGGGGTCCGGCCAGTGGCCCTGCTCCAGGCACACCACCCGGAATCCGGCCTCGGCCAGGCGGCGCCCGACGACGCCGCCGGACGCTCCGGCTCCGACGATGAGGACGTCGGCTCGCCCGCGCATGGCTAGCTCAGCGCCTCCTGGGCGCGACCCGCGTTCTTGAAGGGCTCGACGATGTGCTCGGCGATGAGCTCAAGCTGCTCGAGGTCGGCGTTGAGGGTGTGGAGCATCAGGTACTCCGCGCCCGCGTCGATCCGCGCCTGCACCTTCGCCTTGATCTCGTCGACGGTGCCCGGCATGTACACCGCGTCGATGTACTCCCAGGGACGCTCGTCGCTCACGATCGCGCCGAAGCGCTGCTGCTGGATCGCGGTGATGTCGTCCTTGGAGCCGCGCTCCTCGATCCAGGTGAAGTTCTCGTGGGCGACGGTGAACGGCTTGGTCTCGCCCCGCTCCGCCCGCGCCTCGCGGATCAGCTCGAGGTCGGAGGCGATGAGCTCCGGCGGACACGTCGGGCGGGCGATCCAACCGTCGGCCTCCGCGATGCGGCGCAGGACGTTCGGATGCATGCGCGGCTTCTCCGGCGAGCGCTCGTGCGGAAGCTGGCTGCCGCCCGCGGCCCAGACCGGCGGCGGCGAGGCGAGGTGCGGCTCGACGGTCACGCCGTCCAGGTCGTAGTACTTGCCGTGATACTCGACGTCCGGACCCGCGAAGAGCGCCTGCGTGGCCTCGAGCACCTCGTCGGTGCGTCCGCCGCGCTCGGACTTGTCGACGCCGCACGCCTTGAACTCGGGGCCGAACCAGCCGGCGCCGATGCCGTAGATGTAGCGGTCGCCCGAGAGGTAGTGCAGGGTGGCGATCTCCTTGGCGAGGACCGCGGGCTGGCGCACGGGGAGGATCAGGATCGACGTGCCCAGCTGCACGCGCTCGGTGACCGCCGCGACGTGCGCCAGCGTCATCAGCGAGTCCAGCCAGCTCACGCGGTAGAAGCGGTGCGCCGTGATGATGTGGTCGGTGATCCAGAGGGAGTCGAAGCCGAGCTCCTCGGCGCGCCGCGCGAAGCGACGGATCTGCTCGGCGTGCTCGGCCTCCTGGCCCGCGACGACGAACGAGGGGAGGAAGACCCCGAACCTCATGCCGCCACCTCCGCCAGCAGCCCGACCTCGGAGAGCACCGCGCGCAGCTCCTCGCGCTCCGGGACGCCCAGCGGGATGAGCGGCGGGCGGACGCTCGTGTCCTCCAGGACGCCGAGCATCTTCAGGCCCTCCTTGAGGCGGACCCGGTAGTCGGCGACCGGCGCCGCGAAGACCACGTCGGCCAGCCGCTGCACGCGCCGCCCGAGCGCCTGGGCCTCGTCGATGCGCCCCGCCTGCCAGGCCGCGATCATGTCGGCCTGCTCGCGGACCATGATCGAGCCGAAGCCGATCAGCGCTCCCGTGCAGCCGAGGATGAAGGACTCCAGGATGAAGTTGTCGTTGCCGGTCAGGTACGTGAACTCGCCGCGCCGGTACTTCTCGGTCTGCTCGACCATCCGGAACGTGTCGAGGTAGCGACGCGCGTCGAAGGACGCCTCCTTCATCGCGATCACGCCGTCGATGTCGATCAGCCGGCGCAGCGTCTCCACCTCGAAGTTCACGCCGCCGAGCGCGGGCTGCAGCTGGAAGAGGATCAGCGGGAGGCCGACCTCCGCGATGCGGCGGTGGTAGTCGAGCGGGATGGCGGGATCGAGCGGCGACGAGAGGTACGCGGCGATCGGGAAGCACAGCAGCGCCGACGCGCCGGCCGCCTTGTAGTCGTTCGCCTGCTGGACCGCCTGTGCCGTGAACGGGCCGGCGATGCCGGCGATCAGGGGCAGGTCGGTCTCCTCGCCGACGATCTCCAGCACCCGCACCTTCTCGGCGTGCGTCAGGTGCGGACCCTCGCCGGTGTCGGCGTTGATCGCGAGCGCCACGGGACCCTGGCCGGAGATCCAGCGGGTGAACTGGCGGAGCGCCGGTTCGTCGATCTCGCCTCCCGAAGTCATGGGCAGGACCGTTGCCGGGATCAATCCATCGAGTTTCAGGGTCACGTGACCTCCTCGGAGCTTCCGTGGTTGGTGGGGCGGGCGAAGCCGCCCGCGGCGAAGACGGCCGGATGGCCACCGGTGTGCCAGAAGACGACGCTGTCGCCGGCGCCGAAGCGACCGCTCCGGGCGGCGCCCAGGAGGCCCGCGAAGGCCTTGCCGGAGTAGGTGCGATCGAGCACCCACGCCCCGCGCCGCGCGGCCTCGGCCACGGCGGCGTCGCCCTCGGGGGACGGCACGGCGTACGCCTCGCCGATCCAGTCGTCGTCGACCTCGATCGAGGCCGGCGGCACGTCGACGTCGTCGAGCCCCAGTAGGTCGAGCGCCTCACGCGACAGCCGCCGGGCGTCCTCGGTCAGGTCGTTGCGCGCCTTGGCCACCCCGATGGCGAGCACGTCGGGCACCGGCCGGCCGGCCGCCGCCCAGATGGCGCGCCCCGCCAGCAGTCCGCCGTGCGTGCCGCCGGTCGAGCTGGCGTGGACGATCGCCTTGGGGCGGATCCCCGCCGCGTCACACTGGGCCATGAGCTCGGCGAAGGCGACGACGAAGCCGAGCGCGCCCACACCGGTGCTGCCGCCCATCGGGATCCGGTGCGGGGTGCGCCCCGCGGCGGTCAGCCGGGCGACGAGCGCGTCGAGCGCGCCGGAGAGCTCGTCCCAGTCGTCGGTCGTCTGGTGATGCAGGTGCGCGCCGAAGAGCTCGGAGAGCAGCTGGTTGCCGGTGGTCGCGCTGTCGCCGGCGCCGAGCACGAGGTGCGCCTGCATCCCGAGGCGCGTCGCGGCGGCCGCGGTCATGCGCGCGTGGTTGGACTGGGCCGCGCCGACGGTGACGAGCGTGTCGGCGCCGGCGGCCTGCGCTGCCCCGCAGAGGAACTCGAGCTTGCGCGCCTTGTTGCCGCCGAGGCCCAGGCCGCTAAGGTCGTCGCGCTTGACGAGCAGCGTCGCCGCACCCGGCAGACGCCCGCCGGGCTCCAGCGGCGTGGGGAGCGTGGCGAGGGTGACCCGCGGCACGGCCGCGAGCGCGGCGGAGAGACGATCGACCGAGCTCATGCGCGCCGGACCTCGGTGGGCGGGGCGGTCGATCCGCGGACCACGAGCTCGGTCGGATGGAGGTTCACGCGGCGCCCGCGCGGACGGTCGGAGCTGTTGGCCAGGAGGCTCAGCAGGCGATGCATGCCGGCCTGACCGATCTCGCGCATCGGAACCGCCACCGTGGTGAGCGGTGGGTCGACCCAGCGGATCATCGAGATGTCGTCGAAGCCGACGAGCGAGAGGTCGCGCGGCACGCGCAGCCCGCGCCGGGCGAGCTCCTGCAGGCATCCGAGCGCCATGGCGTCGTTGGAGGCGAAGACCGCGGTGGGCGTCGCG
>JANJUA010000029.1 GCA_024710825.1 Solirubrobacteraceae bacterium | reverse complement strand
GCCCCGATGCGCGCGCTGGCCGAGGCGGAGCTGGCCGTCGACCGGCGCCGCCCGGTGGCGATCCTCTTCTCCGCGCGGACGGAGGCCGACGTCCTCGATCGCGATCGCTTCTCGCGCTGGGAGGCGCGTCACCCGCGCTTCCGGTTCGTGCGCACGTTGACGCGAGACGACGGCGCTCCGCCGCACGGGCGCATCCCGGCGCTGCTGCCCGGCCTCCACGACGACCTCGGCGGCCACGACGTGTTCGTGGCCGGGGCGCCCGGCTTCGTGCGCGACTGCGCCGCCGCCGCCGAGGCGCTCGGCGCCCCGCGCGCACGGATCCGCACCGAGCCGTTCTTCGTCGAGCCTGTGCCATGGTCCGGCCCCACGCCCACCCCATGACGCGACACGAGCAGCCACCGATCTACACGAAGACCGGCGACGACGGGACGACGGGACGGCTCTTCGGCGGGCGCCTCTCCAAGGCCGACCCGATCATCGACGTCTGCGGGACGCTCGACGAGGCGGTCGCCGCGCTCGGGCTCGCCCGAGCGCACCTCGACGACCCCGCGCTGGGGGCGATCGTGCTGGACCTCCAGCGCGGGCTGTTCGTCGCCGCCGCCGACCTGGTCGCCAACCCTCGCGCCCGCGACCGGCTGACGCCGGGCATCTCGGCGCTGACCGACGACATGACCGCCGCCCTCGAGCAGACGATCGATCGACTCGTCGCCGCCCGGCCCCTGCGCCCCGCGTTCGTCGTCCCCGGCGCCACGCCGGCCTCGGCCGCGCTCGATCTGGCCCGCGGCTTCCTGCGCCGTGCCGAGCGGCTGCTCGTCGGCGCTCGGCAGGCCGGCGCCCCGGCCGCTCCCGCGCTGCTGATCTACCTCAACCGATCGTCGGACCTGGCCTACGTCCTCGCCCGGCACGCCGCCGCGGGCCACGACGAGCCGCTCAGCCACGAGTAGGGCGATCTTGCCCCCGCCGCCCCGGAGTGGGACGGTCTGCACAACCGACTCAGGGGGTGGCTCGATGAGCACGCACAGCTACGACGCGATCGTGGTGGGCGCCCGCTGCGCAGGAGCGCCGATCGCCATGCTGCTGGCCCGGGCGGGCGCGAACGTGCTGCTGGTGGACAAGGCGACCTTCCCGAGCGACACGATGTCCACGCACCTCGTGCACCCGCCCGGGGTCGCGGCGCTGCGGCGCTGGGGCCTGCTCGAGCGGCTCGAGCAGACAGGCTGCCCGGCGGTCGAGCGCTACTCGTTCGACTTCGGACCGGTGACCATCGCCGGCACCCCGCGGCCGATCGACGGCGCGGCCCGGGCCTACTGCCCGCGACGCACGGTGCTGGACGCGCTGCTGGTCGCGGCGGCGGTCGAGGCCGGCGCCGAGCTGCGGGAGGGCTTCACCGTGGAGGAGGTCGTCGCCGACGGCGGCCGGGTCACGGGCATCCGCGGCCACGCTCGGCACGGCTCCAGCGTCACCGAGCATGCTCCGCTGGTCGTCGGCGCGGACGGCCGGCACTCCGCCGTCGTCAAGGCGGTCCGCCCCGGCCAGTACGACGAGCGTCCCTCGCGTACGGCGATGTACTACGCCTACTGGAGCGAGCTGCCCGTCGACGGCTTCGAGACCGGCATCCGCGGCGAGCGCCATCGCGGCTGGGCGGCCGCCCGCACCCACGACGGCCTGACCGTGATGCCGTTCGGCTGGCCGATCGAGGAGTTCCACGCCAACCGCCACGACATCGAGGGCCACTTCCTGGCGATGATGGACCTGGCGGGGGATCTCGGCGAGCGCGTGCGGGCCGCCACGCGCGAGTCGAGGTTCGTCGGGACCAGCGAGCTGCCGGGCTACTTCCGCACGCCCTACGGACCCGGCTGGGCCCTGGCCGGCGACGCCGGCTACCACAAGAACCCGATCACGGCGATGGGCATCAACGACGCGTTCCGCGACGCCGAGCTCGTCGCCGGCGCCGTCGCCGACGCGCTGTCGGGCACGCGCCCGCTCGACGACGGACTGCGCGACTACCAGCGCATCCGCGACGAGGAGGTGCGGCCGATCTACGAGCTCACCGACGCCTTCGCGCGGCTGGACCCGCCACCGCCCGAGATGCAGCGGCTCATCGGCGCCATGCACGGCAACCAGGAGGCGATGGACGCGTTCGTCAGCGTCCAGGCGAGCACGCTCCCCGCGCCCGAGCTGTTCTCCCCCGACAACGTCGCGCGCATCATGCGCGAGGCCGGCGCAGACGGCTGAGACCGCGTGCCGTCGGCCCTCACGGGATCGACCGCCGGGCGCTGACCGCGGGCGCGGCGCGTCAGGCCAGTGCCGCGCCCTTGCGGCGGTTGCACGGCGCGCAGAGCACCTGCAGGTTCTCCACGGTGCTCGCCCCGCCGAGCGCGACCGGGATGACGTGGTCGTATTGCAGGTCGAAGGCGGCCCCGCAGTCCACGCACCGGCCGCCGTCGCGCTCCCACACCGTCCGCCGCACCTCACCGGGGATCGCCGTCCGCCGCGGCGCGGTCCGCTCGCCGGCCAGCGCGGCGTGCGCGCGCTCCAGGCGCCGCTCGTCGCGCCGGTCGCGCTCGCGCACGAGCGCGAGCACGTCGTCGGCCCCCAGCCCGGCATCCTCCCACCAGATCCGGTCGCCGAACCACCACCACACGCGCCCGTCCTCGGCGATCAGCGCGACGGGCTCGGTGACCTGCGCCATCCGCATCGCCCGCAGCCGGCGAGTGCTCCAGGTCGCGGTGGACGCCCGCGCCCCGCGCACGAGCCGCCAGCGCCGCCCCGCCACCGACCGGCGGCACTCCCAGCGAGCATCCTTGACCTCGCGCAGCATGCCGCGACCGTATGAGTCGCCGACGACGGCATGCAACGCCGCTCCCACGGGGCCGCGGCGCGTGGCGGATCGCGTTCGCCTTCGCGACACGCGGTCGCGACTACCGCAGGCGCTCCACGATCATCGCCTCGCCCTGGCCCTGGGCGACGCACATCGTCTCCAGCCCGATCGTGCCGTCGAGCGTCTCGAGGTCGTTGAGCAGCGTGGCCATGATCCGCACGCCGGTCATCCCGAACGGGTGGCCGAGCGCGATCGCGCCGCCGTGCGGGTTGAGCTTGTCGTGGTCGAAGCCCACCTCGTCGGCGATCGGGATCACCTGGGCGGCGAACGCCTCGTTGAGCTCGTAGACGTCGACGTCGCCGATCCTCATGCCGGCCCGGTGCAGCGCCTTGCGGATCGCGCCGAGCGGCGCGACGCCCATGTACTCGGGCTCGTTGCCCCACGTGGCGGCCGTGACGATCCGCGCGCGCGGCCGCAGCCCGAGCTCCGCGGCCCGCGCGTCGCTCATGACGATCGCCGCCGCCGCGCCGTCGTTGAGCGGGCAGGAGTTGCCCGCGGTGACCGTGCCGCCCGGCCGGAACGCCGGCTCGAGCGACGCGAGCTTCTCCAGCGTCGACGACGGCCGCGGCCCGTCGTCGGCCGAGACGACCGTGCCGTCGGCCAGCGTGACCGGCACGATCTCGCGCGCGAAGAACCCGCTCGCCTGCGCCTCCACCGCCCGCTCCTGCGAGCGCTGCGCGTAGGCGTCCTGCTGCTCGCGGGTCACGCCGTAGCGCTCGGCGACGTTCTCGGCCGTCTGGCCCATCGCGATGTACAGGTCGGGCTGGCCGGGCTCGGAGCCCTGCAGCGCCTCGTGCTGGTCCTCCGGGTGGGCCGCCTCCTGCGAGGCGTTGTACCGCGAGACGAACTCCACCCCGCCGGCGACGTAGACGTCGCCCTGTCCGGCCGCGACCGCGTTCGCGGCGATGCGGATCGCGTCGAGTCCGGAGGCGCAGTAGCGCGAGACGGTCGAGCCGGCGGTCTCCTGGCCGAGCTTCTCGCTCAGCATCACCGCGGTGCGGCCGATGTTGTTGGCCTGGAGCCCCTGGGGCATCCCGCAGCCGGCGACGACCTCCTCGACCGTGGCCGGATCCACTCCGGGGTTGCGCTCCAGCACCCGGTCGATGACGAAGGCGAGCGCGTCGTCCGGGCGCAGCGAGGCGAGCGAGCCCTTGAAGGCGCGGCCGACCGGTGTGCGCACGACGTCGACGATGACGGCCTGAGACATGGCGATTCCCTTGTGAGCGTGCCCGGCGGTCGCACTCCACGGGCAGGTTTATCCCCCGGCGGTCGCACTCCACGGGGCCTTGCCCCCGATGATATCGTCGCTGCTGACTGGCTGGCCAACCGAAGACGCACGCCGGCCCCGCTCGAACGGACCGATCCAAGGTCTAGGATCCAGGCATGACCACCGACACCCCGCGCCACACCTCGCGCGCGGAGGAGCTGCGCGCCTCGCCGCCCATGTTCCGGTCGCCCTGGCTGGACAGGCTCTCGCGGGTCCATCACCTGACCCCGCTGTACATCTTCGTCCCGGTCATCGCGGTGCTGTTCGTCCTGGGCATCCTGGACACCGCCCCCCTGACCGCCGTGCTGGCGCTCGTGGGCGGCTACCTCCTCTGGACGCTGTTCGAGTACTGGCTGCACCGGATCGTGTTCCACTTCGAGCCCGAGGACGGCGTCGGCGCCCGCCTGCACTGGATCATCCACGGCGTCCACCACGACCATCCCAACGACCCGAAGCGGCTCGTCATGCCGCCCGCGGTGAGCGTGCCGCTGGCGTTGGTCGTCTTCATCCCGCTGCTGCTCATCTTCGGCACGCCGGTCGCCTACCTGGTGATGGCGTCGTTCCTCGTCGGCTACCTCGTCTACGACGAGCTGCACTACTACCTGCACCACTACCAGCCGAAGAGCGCGCTCGGCCGCCGCCTGCGCGAGCTGCACATGCGCCACCACTTCCAGGACGACACGCTCGGGTTCGGCATCAGCGCCCCCTGGTGGGACCGCGTCTTCGGGACGCACTACCGCAAGCGGTGACCTGGGTCAACTGGGCGCGCGACCAGCGCTGCGCGCCCGCCGCCCACGCGGCGCCGGCATCCGAGCAGGAGGTCGCCGACGAGGTGCGCCGCGCCGCCAGAGCCGGTCGGCCCGTGAAGGCGGTCGGCTCCGGGCACTCGTTCAGCGACATCGCCTGCACCGACGGCCACCTGCTGTCGCTGGCCAGGCTCGACCGCGTCCTCGACGCCGACCCGGCCACCGGCCTCGTCCGCGTGCAGGCCGGCATCACGCTGCGCGCGCTCGGCGAGCGCCTCGCCGAGCACGGCCTCGCGCTGGAGAACCAGGGCGACATCGACGCGCAGAGCCTCGCGGGCGCGTTGGCGATCGGCACCCACGGCACCGGCGCGCGCTTCGGCAACCTCTCCTCGCGGGTCGCGGCGCTGCGGCTCGTGACGGCCGCCGGCGAGGCGATCGACGTCACCGGCGGCGACGAGCTGCGGGCCGCGCGCGTCGGGCTCGGCGCGCTCGGGGTCGTCACAGAGGTCACGCTGCGCTGCGTCCCCGCCTTCACGCTGGAGCGCGTCGACGAGCCCCGCTCGCTGCACGCGACCCTCGACGAGCTCGACTCCCTCGTCGACGGGCTCGACCACTTCGAGCTCTGGGCCTTCCCCTACGCCGACCGCGTCATGGCGCGGCTCGGCACCCGCAGCACGCGGCCGCCGGAGCCCCGGCCCGCCGCGGCCGGCTGGATCAAGGAGCGCCTGGAGAACGAGGGGCTCGCGCTCGCCGGCCGCCTCACGCGCCGCGTCCCGCGCGCGGTGCCGCGGCTCAACCGCCTCCTGACCCGGCTGATCGCTCGCGACGTCCTCGTCGACCGCTCCCACCGCGTCTACGCCAACCGCCGCGACCTCCGCTTCACCGAGCAGGAGCACGCGGTGCCGCGCGAGCACGCGCGCGCGGCCGTCGAGGGGGTGCTCGCCACCGTCGCCCGCCTCCGGCTCCCGATCGCCCTGCCGATCGAGGTGCGCTTCGTCGCCGCCGACGACGCGCTGCTCTCCCCGTCCGCCGGACGCGACACCTGCTACGTCGCGATCCACCAGCACGCGGGCCACGATCCCGCGCCGTACTTCCGGGCCGTCGAGGAGCTCATGGACCGCTTCGACGGCCGTCCGCACTGGGGCAAGCGCCACGGACAGACCGCCGCGACGCTCGCCTCGCGCTACCCCGACTGGGGCGCGTTCGCGGCCGTCCGCGACCGCATGGACCCCGATCGGCGCTTCACGAACGCATACCTCCGGCGCGTGCTCGGGCCTTGACCTG
>JANJUA010000065.1 GCA_024710825.1 Solirubrobacteraceae bacterium | reverse complement strand
GATCTCACGGCGGGCCTCAGGGGAAGCGCTGTACGGCCAGGGCGGGCGCGGGCTGACGCCGGGGCTCCAAGCAGGGCTCGAGTGGGTGCGCGAGCACTCCGACCCTGACGACGTGCTCGCCGTGAGCAACTACTACATCGCCGACGACGAAGCCATGGCCGCGTACTTCTATTACTCGGCGCTGGCGGAGCGGCGTGTGCTGCTCGAGGGCTGGATCTACAGCCCCAGATCGCTGCAGCTCGGCTACGACGAAGTCGTCGACGGCCTGCAGCCCTACCCGCGGCGGTTCGCGCTGAACGAGGCGATCTTCCGCCAGGGGGACGCTGGCGCCGTGCAGAGTGCCGTCCGCGATCACGGTGTCCGGTTCCTCCTCGTTGACCAGGACAACGGCGGCGCCAGTCCGCAGGTCGCTGATCTGGGGGAGCTCGTGTTCTCCAACGACGCCGTCGACGTGTACGAGGTGGATTAGCGTGCTGACAGCCACCGCCACCGCTAACCTTCCGCCGCCGTGAACGGCGTACGTCAGCAGCTAGCGCGGTCGTTCACGGCACGGAACCTGGCCATCGCGGCGGGCGTGATCGCGCTCTTGGTCATGCTCGCCTACAGCCTGCGCACGCTCGACCGCGCCCCGCCGTTGTACGGGGACGAGGCGTGGATCGGGTCGCTTGCATGGTCGTTCGTCAACGGCCACGGCTTCCAGCCCTCATTTGCCCTCGGTGCGGGCGTCTATGAGGGCGGCATCGACCACTGGAACCCGCGGTTGGGGTCGGCGCCGTTCGTTGTCGCGGAGCTCATCGCCGGCACCTCGTTCTGGGCATATCGCTTCGCCGCGTTCGTGATAGCGCTCGTCGCGCTGGCGCTTTTCGCCTGGACGCTGCGGCGCGCGTTCGACGCGGTCATGGCGGTCTGGGGAACGCTCCTGCTCACAGTGTCCTGGGGGTTCTACGAAGCCAGCCACTACGTGCGCTGGGACTCGCTCGCGTTCCTGGTGGCATGCGGCATCCTCGCGCTGTTGCTGCGCGGCCCGGTGACGGCGCGCACCGCGCTGGCAGTTGGTCTGCTCGTGGGATTGAGCGCCGACGTGGAGTTCAGCATCATGGCGGTCACACCGGGCGTCGTGGCGCTCATCCTCTTCGCGGGCGACCGGCCGCTGCGCCGGCTTGGGACGTTCGGGGCCGGGCTCGCAGCAGGGGGCGCCTACTACGTGGTGGCGCACGGCGTCCCGTTCGGCGAGCGCGCCCAGAGCCAGTTCGAGGCACTGTATGGCAATACGTACGGCGTGCCGATGATCGAAGTGGTTCGCGACCTCAGCCTCGCGCCGATCTGGCGCGAGACGGAGCGCTACGAGTTCATGACGGCATCATGGGCCAGCACCGCCACACGGCTCACGGCCGTCACGCTCGCGGTGTGCGTACTCGCGGCCCTGCCGCTCGTCGCCGTGGCGATCCGGGACTTGCGTCTGCGACCGCGCCGCTATCCCGTGCTCGCGGTGCCCGGAGTCATGCTTCTGTCGCACGTGCTCGGCGTCGCGCTCATCCAGGGCAACAAGACTCCGATGTACGCGTGGTTCGGCCTCCCGTACGGGATTGCCGCTCTGCTGGCCTGCGCCCGCTGGGTGCGGGAGCACGCGTCGGCAGGGACCGCGTCGCGGCTGGTGACAGCGGCGACCGTGGTGGTGCTCGGCGGCCTGGTCCTCCTCGCCGGCAGAGCACTGGTCTCCGACGTGCGGTCGGTCACCAAGGACCCGGCGCTCCAGCGCGAGTTCGCCGCCCTGGCGGCGGCGGCCCAGCCCGGCGAGACCGTGCTGGGCGAGTGGTTGTACTGGTGGGGCTTTCGAGACGAGGATTTTCGCTACAACAGCTTGCTCTGGATCGAGCGCTGGCGAGATGGCGCGTCGCTCGACGAGAGCTTCGAACGCCTCTGTCCGGACCTCGTTCTGTACGACGACGTCTGGGACGCGCGGTACGACCAGACCGAGACGTTCGGGCAGCGCTTCCCGTCGCTGGCGCCGACCGATGCCGCCGAGCGCGAGGAACTTCGGACATTGCTCGCGAGCCACTACCGCGTTCGCCAGGAGGCCACGATCGGCGGCCGCGAGATCTCGCTCTGGGAGCGCCGGCCAGGGGCATGCGAAGGCTCCCTGAGCAACTGACCGCCGTACGCTACGCGCCGTGCCGCGACCGACCGCGCTGGTCATCTCCCTCAGCGACCTCGCCTCGGATCCGAGGGTCGATCGTCAGATCGACGTCCTCCGCGAGACACACCGCGTCATTGCGGCGGGGCTCGGACCGCCGAGCAAAGCGGACGTGGACTACGTCGACCTCCGCCCACCGCCGTCCGGGACACTGCGTCGGGTGCTACAGCGGGCGCGTGGAGCTCTGGCGCTCCTGGTGCGCCGCTATCACACCGTGTTCTGGCGCCATCCCGCCAACCGCCATGCCCGTGCGCTGCTGAGCCGATGCGGCGCCGATCTGGTCGTCGCCAACGACGTTCCCGCCCTGCCGCTCGCGCTCGACGTGGCCGCCGGGGCGCCTGTCTGGTTCGACGCGCACGAGTACGCCCCGTCGGAGTTCGAGGACCGCCTCTGGTGGCGCCTGCTGATCCGCCCTTATGTTCGGGACATGTGCGCGCGACAAATCCCCCGCGTGGCGGCGATGACGACGGTATCCACGGGGATCGCCGGGCAATACGAGCGGGACACCGGGATGCCGTCCCGGGTGGTGCTGAACGCTCCCGCGCGCCAGCATCTCGCACCCACTCCGGTGCACGACCCCATCCGGCTCTTCCACCACGGACGAGCCGATCCCGGCAGGCACATCGAGAGGACCATCGAGGCGGTCCGCCTGCTCGACGGGCGCTTCACCCTCGATCTGATGCTCATCGAGGGCGCGCCCGGCCACCTCGACGAGCTCAAGCGTCTCGCGCACGACGACCCACGGATCTGCTTCCGCGACCCGTGCCCCATGCGAGAGATCTCCCGCGTGGCCAACGACTTCGACGTCGGCGTGTTCCTGCTGCCCCCAACCACCCTGAGCTTCGAGCTCGCGTTGCCGAACAAGCTGTTCGAGTTCGTGCAGGCCCGGCTGGCGGTCGTCGTCGGCCCGTCACCCGAGATGGCGGCCGTCGTGAGGGAGCACGGGCTCGGCAAGGTGACGTCCGACTTCAGCCCTGAGTCCTTGGCCGACACCCTTGGTGCCCTGGACGCGCAGGCGGTCGCGGAGCACAAGCAGGCGGCCCACCGAGCAGCCGCCGTGCTGAACGCCGACGCGGCGGCGAGCGTGGTGCGCGACGTGGTGGCGGAGCTCGGCGCCATGTCGTCGCACGCTGCGCCCTAGCCTGATCGCCATGTGCGGCATCGCCGGGGTCGTCGAGCACCGGCCCGACCAAGGTCAACTGAAGCGGATGGCCCAGGCAATGGCCTGTCGCGGTCCCGACGGACAGGCGACCTGGGAGGCCCCCGGGTGCGGCTTGGCGTTCCGGCGCCTAGCGATCATCGACCTCGACGAGCGCTCGATGCAGCCGATGCACCTCGGACCTTGGCACCTCGTCTTCAACGGCGAGATCTACAACTACCGAGAGCTACGCGAGCAGCTGCGCGGGCTGGGGCACGAGTTCCACACCGAGGGCGACGGCGAGGTGCTCCTCCACGCTTGGTCGCAATGGGGCGAAGCGGCGCTCGACCGCCTCAACGGCATGTTCGGGCTCGCGATCTGGCATGACGAGCGGGAGGAGCTCGTCCTGGCGTCTGACCCCTTCGGCGAGAAGCCCGTGCATTGGACGAGCGCCGGCGGTCGGCTCGTGTTCGCCTCCAGCATCCACGCGATCCTGGCTGCGGAGCCCACGCTCGGGGCCATGAGGTCCTCCGCCGCGGCGCCGTTCATGTCACTCGGGCTGATGCCCCCCATCGACGAGAGCTGGTTCGACGGCATCCACCGGCTTCCCGGCGGCCATCTCCTTCGGTGGCGGGACGGCAGGGTCGCCGACCTGCGCCGCTACTGGGCCCCTCGCGAGATCAACACACCCCGCGAGCCGGCGGCGGCGGCGGCGGCGCTGCGCGAGCTGCTCGTCGACTCCGTCCGCCTGCGCATGAGGGCTGACGTGCCGGTCGGCACGTCGCTCAGCGGCGGGGTCGACTCATCCGCCATCGTGGCGCTGGCCGGCGAGCTTGCCGAGGATCACTCACGGCATGCGTTCACCGCGACCTTCCCCGGCTTCGCGCGCGACGAGTGGGCCTATGCGGCAGAGGTCGCGACGCGGGCCGGCGTCCTCGAGCATCACGCCGTCGTGCCCACCGGTGCTGAGCTCCGCGAGGACCTCGAGGCGGTCGTGGCCGATCAGGAAGAGCCGTTCGGCTCGGCCAGCATCTACGCCCAGTGGCGGGTCATGCGCGCCGCGCGCGAGGCGGGCATCACGGTGCTCCTCGACGGACAGGGCGCCGACGAGCTGTTCGGCGGCTACCCCGGTCTCGCCGGATGGGCGACCCGGGCGCTGGGCCCCCGAGCTACGGCTGCGGCGCTGCTCCGCGGCGACGGCGCGGTTCTGCGCGCGGTCGGCTCTGACCGGTTTCCGGCGGCGGCGCGCAGATGGCACCGGCGGCGCCTGTCGAGCCCGTACGCTCCGCGTGAGCTCGTCGCGGCGGCGGAGCGCGTCGAGCCGCCTGCGCCCCTCGAAGGTCATCCCGTTCGCGACCCGCTCCACGGGGAGCTGCTGCGGCAGGCGTTCCACACCAGCCTCCCGGGGCTGCTGCGCTACGCCGACCGCGACTCCATGGCGCACAGCCGCGAGGTGCGCCTGCCGTTCCTCGACCGCCGGATCGCCGACTTCGCGTTCTCGCTGCCTC
>JANJUA010000351.1 GCA_024710825.1 Solirubrobacteraceae bacterium | reverse complement strand
TCGTGGGCGGTGGGCGACAGCGGCCCGACGAGAGCCTCGCCGACCGCGCCGACGAGCGCGGCGGCGACGAGCTCGGGGCCGTCGACGTGGTCGGGCAGCGCGGCCGCGTAGGCGTCGCGAAACGCTCGCCGGTACGCGAGGCGCTCGGCCTCCACGGCGGGGTCTACCGGCTCGGCGAGCAGCGCCCAGGCCAGGCGCCGAGCGCGCAGCGCCCGGCGGGCGAACGTCTCGACTCCGGCGCCGACGCCGCCGGTCGCGATCGCCGCCGAGACGGCGTCGACCTCGCGCTGCGACGCGCGCCGGAAGACCTCGGCGAACAGCTCCGCCTTGGAGGGGAAGTGGCGGTAGACCGTGCCGGTGGCGACGCCCGCGTCGGCGGCCACCGCGGCGACGGAGGCCTCGCCGTAGCCGCCGTGGGCGATCAGCCGGTGGGCGGCGTCCACGATGCGCTCGCGGGTGGCGAGACGGCGCGCCTCGGTCCGCTCGGTGGGGCGGTAGGCCATCGTGCAAAGAAGTGAATCATGGTTCATCTCTTGCGCGCAAGTCCGCCGCGACGCCATGATCTAGGCTCCAGGCGCCGTCTATGAACGAGACTTGGGAGATGAACGCCTGATGGCCACGAAGGTCACCGTCACCGGCGCCGCCGGTCAGATCGGCTACGCGCTCCTGTTCCGCATCGCCTCCGGCCAGCTGCTCGGCCCGGACACGAAGGTGGAGCTGCGCCTGCTCGAGATCCCGCAGGCGGTCAAGGCCGCCGAGGGCACCGCGCTCGAGCTGGTCGACTGCGCGTTCCCGCTGCTGTCGAAGATCGACATCTCCGACGACCCGAAGGAGGCCTTCGACGGCGCGAACGTCGCGCTGCTCGTCGGCGCCCGCCCGCGCACGAAGGGCATGGAGCGTGCCGACCTGCTCGAGGCCAACGGCGCGATCTTCCGGCCGCAGGGTCAGGCGATCAACGACCACGCCGCCGACGACGTGAAGGTGCTCGTCGTCGGCAACCCCGCGAACACGAACGCCCTGATCGCGGCCAGCAACGCGCCCGACGTCCCGAGCGAGCGCTTCACGGCGATGACCCGCCTGGACGAGAACCGCGCGGTCGCGCAGCTCGCGAACAAGCTCGGCGTCGGCGTGGAGCGGATCCAGGACCTCGTCGTCTGGGGCAACCACTCGCCGACGATGTACCCGGACCTCTTCAACGCGAAGGTGGACGGCAAGCGCGCCTGGGACGTCGTCGACGACGAGGCCTGGGTCACCGACGAGTACATCCCGCGGGTCGGCAAGCGCGGCGCGGAGATCATCGAGGCGCGCGGCGCGTCCTCGGCGGCGTCGGCCGCCAACGCCGCCATCGACCACGTCCGCGACTGGGTCCTCGGCGCGGACGGCCTGCGCTCGATGTCGGTGCCCTCCGACGGCTCCTACGGCGTCGACGAGGGGCTCGTCTCCAGCTTCCCGGTGCGGGTCTCGGGCGGCGAGTACGAGATCGCGCAGGGCCTCGAGATCCCGGACTTCTCGCGCGAGCGCATCGACCGCACGGTCGCCGAGCTGCGCGAGGAGCGCGAGGCGGTCCGCAAGCTGGGCCTGGTCTCCTAGGCGGTGGTCATCGCGTGGCCGGGCGAGCGTCCGGCCACGCGCTGCAGCACGGCGTAGGCCGCCATCGCGGTCAGCAGCGCCGCCAGCCCGCCCACCACCAGGCCCCAGCGCGGGCCGGCCGCGCCGGCGAGCCAGCCGACGATCGGCGCGCCGATCGGCGTGGAGCCGAGGAAGACGATCGAGTAGAGCGCCATGACGCGCCCGCGCATGATCGGGTCGGACGCCAGCTGCACCGTGCTGTTGGCCCCGGCCGAGAAGGCCACGCTCGCCGCGCCGACCGCCATGAGCGCGGGCAGCATCAGCGGCAGGGTGGGCGCGGCGGCGGCGACCAGCGTCATGGCGCCGAACACGAGCGCGGCGGCCACCAGGAAGCGGTCGTCGACCCGGCCGCGCACGCCGATCGCCAGCGCGCCCACGACCGAGCCGGCCGCCAGCGCCGTCATGAGGACCGCGTACGCGCCGGCCGAGCCATGGAACGTGAACTTCGCCACCAGCGGCAGCAGCGTCGGGAAGTTGAACGACAGCGTGCCGATCGCGGCCATCATCGCGAGCGGCAGTCGGAGCTCGGGGGTGGCGGCCGCGTAGCGCAGCGCGGCGCGGAGCTGGCCCGGCTCGCGCTCGGCCACGGGGGAGGTGCGCAGCCGGGCCGCGTCCATCCGCCGCAGGGCGACGAGCATCGCCAGGAACGAGAGGGCGTTGAGCAGGAAGCACGGACCCACCCCGCCGATCGCGATCACCGCCGCGGCGGCCGCGGGGCCGGCGATGCGCGAGCCGTGAACCAGGACGCCGTTCAGGCTGACGGCGTTGACCACGCGGTCGGGGCCGACGATCTCGACCACGAAGCTCTGCCGGGCCGGGTTGTCGATGGCGGTGATGACGCCGCGGGCGAAGACGAGCGCGATCACCATCCAGGCGGTCACCGATCCGGCGGTGACGAGCGCGAACAGCGCCAGCGGCGGCACCATCATCAGCACCTGGGTGATCGACAGCAGCCGCCGCTTGGGCATGCGGTCGGCGAGCAGGCCTCCCCAGGCGCCGACGAGCAGCATCGGCAGGAACTGCATCGCGGCGGTCAGGCCGACGGCGGTGCCGCTGCCGGTGAGCTGCAGGACGAGCCACATCTCGGCCACGTTCTGCATCCAGTTGCCGGAGACCGAGACGGCCTGACCGGCGAAGTAGAGCCGGTAGTTGGGGATCGAGAGGGAGGCGACCGAGCGTCGGACGACCGGGCTCAAGCGGGATCCTCTTCGAGCATGCGCTCGAGGATCGTGGCGGCGCGCTCCAGCGTCGCCAGATCGTCGTCGTCGAGCGAGCGCAGCCGCTTGGCCAGGTACTCGTCCTTGCGGGTGCGGACGGCGCGCACGAGCGCGCGGCCGTCGGCCGACACGGAGATGCGGGTGCAGCGGCCGTCAGCGGGGTCCGGCGTGCGCTCGACGAGGCCGTCGGCCTCCAGGCGCGCGAGCAGCCGCGTGGCCGTGGGGCGCTGGATGCGCTCGAGCGAGGCCAGGGCGGAGGGTGACAGCGGTCCGTGACGGTCGAGCGTGGACAGCGCGGAGGTCTGCGATAGCGGCAGGCCGCCGCCGGCCTCCTGACGCAGCCGTCGAGCGGTGCGGCTGACCGCCAGCCGAAGCCGGCCGGCGAGCTGGGCGCGGGCGCCGTGCGAGATCGTTGCCATCGCTAATTAGCGTAGCGAACGACAACGATCGCACGAGCTTGCCTAAGCGGCGGTCTTCGGATGCCAGCCGCGGTCCTCCTTGCGCACGAGGCCGTCCTGCTCGAGCCCGGGGAGCACCCGGTAGAGGTAGTTCTGCTTGATGCCCATCCGCTCGGCCAGCTCGGGGATCGTGATCCCGGGGCTCTCGGTCACGAGCTCGAGCGCCTGCTTGGCGCGGGTGCCGGTCCCGCGTGGTCGTCCGCGGCCTGCGCCACCGGCGGCCGCGCGTGCAGGAGAGCGCCGCCGCCGCGGAGCCGGAGCGGCGGGCGCCTCGGGACCGACGCCCTCGAGCGCACGCTGCGCCGCCTCGAGCCGCTGGTACTCCTCCACCAGCGGGCGCAGCTCCTTCAAGCGTGCGGAGATCTCACGCTTCTTCTCATCCAGGAAATCAGCCATGAGGGGAGAGTAACAGTGTCACATCACACCGTGTAGACGGCGCCTTCGCGTGCCACTGACACCGTATCCCCAAACGTCCGCGCCGCCTCCGTCATGACCCACTGTGTGTCGAGATCGTCGGGAAAATGGGTGATGACCAGCCTGCCCACCTTCGCCCGCGCCGCGTGATCACCCGCCTCGGAGGGAGTGAGATGACCGCGGGCGCCCGAGCGCTCGGGTTGCGGCAGCGTCGCCTCGAGCATCAGCAGGTCGGCGCCCTCGGCGAACCCCACGAGATCGTCCGAGGGAGCGGAGTCCGCGCCGAAGGTGAACCTACCGGTCGTGATGGTGGAGGAGAACTCGATGGCCCACGCGGGGATGAAGTGGACGACAGGGTGGAATCGCACCCGTAGCGATCCCAGCGCGAGCGTCTCGTCGGGGTCGTACTCGCACACGTCGAACGCTTTGTCGATCAGATCCTCCGATCCCCAGGCGCCCGTCACCCGGCGAAAGCAGCCGCGGGCGCCCGGCGGTGCGTACAGGCGTGGCCGAGCCGACCTTCGGCGCGGAGCGTAGGTCAGGGCGTACGCGTAGGGGACGAGGTCGAGGAAGTGGTCGGCGTGCAGGTGGGAGATCACCACCGCATCGACGTCGTCGAAGTCGACGAACCGCCGCAGCTTGGCGAAGACGCCGTTGCCGCAGTCGAGCAGCACCCTGGTGGCGTCCTCCTCGACGAGGTAGCCGCTGCAGGCGCCGTCACGGTCCTGCCAGGCGGGTGACTTTCCCAGGACGGTGATGCGCACGTCGGCGGACCCTACTCCGCCCAAGTGGGACCATGGACCGATGACGGCCCTACCGATGAAGCGCCGCCTGCTCCTGCGCCGTGGGGAACGCCCAGGCGGCCTGCGTGCGGCGCTCCTGGCCGAAGACGAAGCGCATCTGCTGCGGCGGGCGCAGCCCCTCGGGGTGGTCCGGCCGGAACGTCGCGCAGGGCTCGTCGAGCCGCAGCGCGCAGAGCATGTTGCGCCGGAAGTAGCAGTCGTCGCAGGTGATCTTCTTAGCCTTCGCCATGGGGACGCCCGGCATCGAAGCAGAACCGGATCTCCCCAGGCGGGCCGTTTCCCGCAAAACGCAGACGATTCGTGAAAGACCTGCAAACTCCTCGTTTCTTCGGCGAATACCTCGCATCGACCGGCTTTTTACGGCGCCGATGAGGGTCCTCGTCACCGGAATCACAGGCTATGTCGGCTCGGAGCTCGCACCCCGGCTGCTCGCCGCGGGCCACGACGTCGTCGAAGTCGACGAACCGCCGCAGCTTGGCGAAGACGCCGTTGCCGCAGTCGAGCAGCACCCTGGTGGCCGCCTCCTCGACGAGGTAGCCGCTGCAGGCGCCGTCACGGTCCTGCCAGGCGGGTGACTTTCCCAGGACGGTGAT
>JANJUA010000320.1 GCA_024710825.1 Solirubrobacteraceae bacterium | reverse complement strand
TTCACCATCAAGTCCCAGGAGGCCATAAGCGCCGCCGGTCAGCTGGCCGAGCAGCGCCGCAACCCGCAGGTCACCCCCGAGCACCTGCTCTCGGTCCTCCTCGAGCAGGAGGGCGGCATCGTCGCCCCGGTCCTGCGCAAGCTCGGCGCCGCCCCGGCTGACCTTCGCCGCGAGCTCAACGCCGCGCTCGACGGACTGCCCACGACCACCGCCGGCGGAGAGGCCTCCGGCCCCTCGTCCGAGCTCGTCGCCGTGCTGCGCGCGGCCGAGCACGAGATGCGCCAGCTCTCCGACGAGTACGTCTCGGCCGAGCACCTGCTGCTCTCGCTCTCCGGCCACAACTCCAAGGCGGGCGAGATCCTCCGCGCCAACGGCGCGACGAAGGAGCAGCTCCTCGCCGCGCTCGAGCAGGTCCGCGGCAGCCACCGCGTGACCGACCAGAACCCCGAGGACAAGTACCAGGCGCTGGAGAAGTTCGGCATCGACCTCACGGCCCGCGCCGCGGAGGGCAAGCTCGACCCGGTCATCGGCCGCGACGAGGAGATCCGCCGCGTCGTGCAGGTGCTGAGCCGCCGCACGAAGAACAACCCCGTCCTCATCGGCGAGCCGGGCGTCGGCAAGACCGCGATCGTCGAGGGCCTCGCCCAGCGCGTCGTCTCCGGCGACGTGCCCGAGTCCCTGCGCGACCGCCGCGTCATCTCGCTCGACATCGGCGCGCTCATCGCGGGCTCCAAGTATCGCGGCGAGTTCGAGGACCGGCTGAAGGCGGTCCTGAAGGAGATCCAGGAGTCCGACGGCCAGATCATCCTCTTCATGGACGAGCTGCACACGATCGTCGGCGCCGGCGCCGCGGAGGGCGCGGTCGACGCCGCCAACCTGCTGAAGCCGATGCTCGCCCGCGGCGAGCTGCGCGCGGTCGGCGCGACGACGCTCGACGAGTACCGCAAGCACATCGAGAAGGACGCAGCGCTCGAGCGCCGCTTCCAGCCGGTGACGGTCGGCGAGCCCTCCGTCGAGGACACCATCGCCATCCTGCGCGGCCTGAAGGAGCGCTACGAGACGCACCACGACGTCCGCATCCAGGACTCCGCGCTCATCGCCGCGGCCAACCTCAGCCACCGCTACATCGCCGACCGCTTCCTCCCCGACAAGGCGATCGACCTCGTCGACGAGGCCGCGTCGCGCCTGCGCGTCGAGAACGACACGCGCCCCGAGGAGATCGACGAGATCGAGCGCCGCATCCTCCAGCTCCAGATCGAGCTGACCTCGCTGGAGCAGGAGACGGACGAGGCGACCGTCGCGCGCCGCGAGGCGCTCGAGGAGGAGATCGCCGAGCTGCGCGAGCAGGCCGACGCGATGACCGCGGAGTGGCAGGCCGAGAAGGAGGCCATCGAGGGCGTCTCGGTCGCCAAGAAGCAGCTCGAGGAGGCCCGCTCGGAGCTCGAGCGCGTCACCCGCGAGGGCGATCTCGCCCGCGCGGCGGAGCTGCGCTACGGCGTGATCCCGGAGCTCGAGCGCAAGGTCGCCGAGGGCGAGGCGCGCGAGGACGAGCCGGCCGCGGCGCCGCGCTACCTCCAGAACGAGGTGACCTCCGAGGACATCGCCGAGGTCGTCGGCAAGTGGACGGGCATCCCGGTGTCGCGCCTCATGGAGGGCGAGACGGAGAAGCTCGTGCACATGGAGGAGCGCCTGCATCGGCGCGTCGTCGGCCAGGACGAGGCGGTGCGCGCCGTCTCCGACGCCCTGCGCCGCTCGCGCGCGGGCCTGAGCGACCCGGACCGGCCGATCGGCACGTTCCTGTTCCTCGGCCCAACCGGCGTCGGCAAGACCGAGCTGGCGCGCGCGCTGGCGGAGTTCATGTTCGACAGCCAGGACGCCATGGTCCGCATCGACATGTCGGAGTACATGGAGAAGCACGCCGTGTCGCGGCTCGTCGGCGCGCCTCCCGGCTACGTCGGCTACGAGGAGGGCGGCCAGCTCACCGAGACGGTGCGCCGCCGGCCGTACTCCGTCGTGCTGCTCGACGAGATCGAGAAGGCGCACCCGGACGTGTTCAACATCCTGCTGCAGGTCATGGACGACGGCCGCCTGACCGACGGCCAGGGCCGGACGGTCGACTTCAAGAACGTCGTGCTGATCATGACCTCCAACATCCCGGGCGGCCGGATCGGCGCCGAGGCGCACTTCAAGCCGGAGTTCATCAACCGCCTCGACGACATCGTCGAGTTCGCCAGCCTCGACCGCTCCCAGATCGGCGAGATCGTGGCGCTCCAGACGTCGCGGGTGATCGACCGGCTGGCGGAGCGCGGCATCACGCTCACGCTGACCGACGACGCGCGGACGCTGCTCGGCAACCTGGGCTACGACCCGACGTACGGCGCGCGCCCGCTCAAGCGCGTGATCCAGAAGCAGCTCGTCGACCGGCTGGCGATGGCGCTGCTCCAGCACGAGTACCGCGAGGGCGACGTCGTCCAGGCCGACGCGGTCGACGGCGAGATCGTCCTGCGGACCGGCGTCGTGCCGGGCGGCGAGCCGGCGCTCTCGCTGTAGCGCACCCGGCGGGGGCGGCCCTTGCGCCGCCCCCGAGCGCCCGATTGGGGTAGAACCACGGGCACCCGAGCAGGAGGTCTGCGCAATGCCCACCTACATCATGCTCTCGCGGCTCACGCCCGAAGGCGTCCAGACGGTCAAGAACAACCCGCAGCGCATCAAGGAGGTCAACCACGAGGTCGAGCAGCTCGGCGCGACGGTCAAGGCCCAGTGGGCGACGCTCGGCCGGTTCGACTTCGTCAACATCGTCGAGGCGCCCGACGAGGCGACCATGGCGCGCGTCTCGCTCGAGCTCGGCTCACGCGGCACCGTGCAGTACGAGACCCT
>JANJUA010000315.1 GCA_024710825.1 Solirubrobacteraceae bacterium | reverse complement strand
CGAGCACCGCTGGTTTCGCGAGACGGCCGCGGGGTTCGTGGCCCGGGAGCTGCTGCCGCACCGGGAGGAGCATCGGGCGCAGCGGCGGATCCCCGCCGACGTCTGGCGCCGGGCCGGGGCCCAGGGCCTGCTCGGCCTCGGCGCACCCGTCGAGCACGGCGGCACCGGCACCGCGGACTTCCGCTTCAACGCGGTCCTGGGCGAGGAGCTCGTGCGCGCCGGCCTCGCCTATGGGTCGGCGTTCGCCGTCCACAACGACGTGGTCGGCCCGTACCTGTTCCATCTCACCACCGAGGAGCAGCGGGCGCGGTGGCTGCCCCGCTACTGCTCGGGCGAGCTGATCGCCGCGATCGCCATGACGGAGCCGGGCGCGGGCTCGGACCTGCGCGGGTTGCAGAGCTCTGCCCGGCCCGACGGCGAGGGCTGGGTCCTCAACGGCTCGAAGACCTTCATCACCAACGGCATCGGCGCCGGGCTGGTGGTCGTCGCCGCCCGCGCGCCGGAGGGGATCACGCTCTTCGCCGTCGAGGAGGGGATGGAGGGGTTCGCGCGTGGGCGCAAGCTCGACAAGGTCGGCCAGCCCGAGGCCGACACGGCCGAGCTGTTCCTCCAGGACGTCCGGGTCCCACGGGCGAACGTCATCGGCGCGGTCGGGCGCGGCTTCGAGCACATGACCACCCACCTGGCGCAGGAGCGCCTCGGCGGCGCCGTCCTCAACCTGGCCCATGCCCGGGTCGCGCTCGACGCGACGCTGGGCTACGTCCGAGAGCGCCACGCCTTCGGCCGGCCGATCGGCAGCTTCCAGCACAGCCGCTTCGTGCTCGCCGACCTCGCGACCGAGCTCGACGTCGGCCGGGCGTTCGTCGACCGGTGCCTGCTGGAGCACGTCGCGGGCCGGCTGACGTCGGTCGAGGCGGCCCAGGCGAAGCTGTGGACGTCGGAGGTGCAGAACCGCGTCATCGACGCCTGCGTCCAGCTCCACGGGGGCTACGGCTACATGGCCGAGTACGAGATCGCGCGCGCCTGGACGGACGCCCGCGTCACGAAGGTCTGGGCGGGCGCCAACGAGGTCATGCGGGAGATCGTCGGGCGCTCGATGGGCCTCGGCGAGCCGCGCCCTTGACAGGCGGGCCGCCAGTCGGCAGGCTCATGTAGGTCAAATGACCAAGTCGTTAGATCAGAATCAGATGAGGAGAGGCATGCGTCCGTTGGAAGGGAAGGTCGCGATCGTCACCGGATCGGCCCGCGGCATCGGGCGGGCGACCGCCGAGCTGCTCGTGGAGCAGGGGGCGTCCGTCCTCGTCAACGACCTCGACGCCGACGTCGCCGAGCAGGCGGCCGCGGAGATGGGCGGCGAGACCGCCGTCTTCGGCGGGGACCTCACGAAGGGCGACGCGCCCGACCGGCTCGTCCAGGCCGCGATCGACGCCTGGGGGCGCCTCGACATCATCGTCAACAACGCGGGCTACACGCTGGACGCGCCGCTCCACAAGATGACCGACGACGCCTTCCAGGCGATGCTCGACATCCACACGATCGTGCCGTTCAAGGTGGTCCGCGCCGCCGCGCCGCACCTGCGCGAGCCGGCCAAGCAGGAGCGCGCCGACGGCCGCGAGGTCTTCCGCAAGATCGTCAACGTCTCGTCGACCTCGGGCGTCTTCGGCAACGCGGGGCAGGCGAACTACTCCTCGGCCAAGGCCGCCGTCATCGGGTTGACGAAGACGATGGCCAAGGAGTGGGGGCAGTTCAAGGTCAACGTCAACGCGGTCGCGTTCGGCTTCATCGACACGCGCATGACCGTCGCCAAGACCGAGCGGTCGGTCATCGACGTCGGCGGGCAGCAGGTGCCGGTCGGCATCCCGCAGCAGATGCGGGAGCTCATCACGGGCCTCATCCCCATCGGCCGCGCCGGCACGCCGCGCGAGGCGGCCGGCGGCGTCGTCTTCCTGTGCTCGCCGTGGTCCGACTACGTGAGCGGCCAGGTGCTGAACATCACCGGCGGCCTCCAGGCGGGGATGGGCGGTTGACGTGACGATCGACGTCCCCCGGGTGCTCGCGGCCGAGCTGCCCGTCGTCCGCTCCGGCTGGCAGCCGGACGACGTCATCCTCTACCACCTGGGCATCGGAGCGGGCGCGCGCCCGACGGATGCCGCCGAGCTCGCCTATGTGTACGAGGGGGCGTTGCGCGTCCTCCCGTCCTTCGCGGTGATCCCGGCCTTCGGCTGGCTGCCGCCGGTCGACACGGTCGACGGGCTGGACATCGACCCGACGCAGCTGCTGCACGGCGAGCAGGACCTCGAGCTGGCGGGCCCGCTGCCGACCTTCGGGGAGATCGAGACCACCGGCCGCATCAGCGACGTCTGGGACAAGGGCAGCGGCGCGGTGCTCGTCTTCGAGGTCACGTCCCGCGACGCGGCCACCGGCGACCCGCTGTTCGTCAACCGGTTCTCGACCTTCGTCCGCGGCGAGGGCGGCTTCGGCGGCGAGAAGGGCCCGGCGACGCCGGAGCAGGCGCCCGACCGGCCGCCGGACGCCGAGGTGGCCTGCCCGACCCTGCCGCAGCAGGCGCTGCTGTACCGCCTGAGCGGCGACAAGAACCCGCTGCACGCGGACCCGGCCTATGCCGCGCGGGGCGGGTTCGACCGGCCGATCCTGCACGGCCTCTGCAGCTACGGGATCGCCTGCAAGGCGGCCGTCGACGCCCGCCTGGACGGTGACGTCTCGCGGGTCGCCGGCTACCGCGCCCGCTTCGCCGGCGTCGTCTTCCCGGGCGAGACGCTCGTGGTGCGGCTGTGGGACGAGGGCGAGCGCATCGTCCTCGCCGCCCACACCCTGGAGCGCCGGTCGCCCGTGATCAGCAACGCAGCCATCACCCTGAGGAGCAAGCCATGAGCCGGACGTTCGTGATCGGCGTCGGGATGACCAAGTTCTGCAAGCCCGGCACGAAGGAGGGCGACTACCACGACTGGGCGGCCGAGGCGGGCGCGAAGGCGCTGGCCGACGCCGGCGTCCCGTACGAGGACGTCGAGCGCGCGT
>JANJUA010000198.1 GCA_024710825.1 Solirubrobacteraceae bacterium | reverse complement strand
GGCGGCGGCCGCGGGCTGCGGCGGGCCGGCGGTGTCGGAGCCGATGCTCGTGCCCGCGTCCTCGGCCTGCTTCCTCGCGCGGACGGCCGGCGTCATGATGCCCAGCTCCTCCTGCACGTCCTCGGAGCAGAAGCGCGACGCGAGCCAGCGCATGATGTAGTCCGGCATCGACTTCGCGAACGGGATCTCCGGGTTCTGCGTGATCCCCTCCGGCTCGAAGCGCATGTAGGAGAACTTCTCCACGAGCGTCTCGAGCGGCACCCCGTACTGGAGTGCGATCGACACGGTCGTCGCGAAGGAGTTCATCATCCCCCGCAGCGTCGAGCCCTCCTTGCCGATGTCGGTGAGGAAGATCTCGCCGACCGTGCCGTCCTCGTACATGCCGGCCGTGATGTAGCCCTCGTGGCCGCCGAGCGAGAACTTGTGCGTGATCGACTTGCGCTCGCGCGGCATCTTGCGGCGCTTCGGGCCGAGCTGGGCGCGCACCTCGGAGACCGCCGTGGCGACCGCCTCGTCGAGCTGCTCCTGCGTGTAGCCCTCCACGACCGTCACCGGCGCGTCCTTGCCCATCTGCGCGTCGGTGCGCAGCGCCTGCGCGGTCTTCGACCCGTCGCGGTAGATGGCCAGCGCCTTGACGCCCAGCTTCCACGCCTGCGTGTAGGCGTCGGCGATGTCCTCGGCCGTGGCGTCCTGCGGCATGTTGACGGTCTTCGAGATCGCGCCGGAGATGAACGGCTGCACCGCGCCCATCATCTTGATGTGGCCCAGGTGCGAGATGGCCCGCGAGCCGACGGCGACGTCGAACACCGACAGGTGCTCGGGGTCCAGGCCGGGCGCGTCGACGATCGTGCCGTGCTCGTCGACGTACGCCTCGATCTGCTCGATCTGCTCCTCGGAGTAGCCGAGCGTCTGCAGCGCCATCGGGATCGTGCGGTTGACGATCGTCATCTGCCCGCCGCCGACGAGCTCCTTGTACTTGACCAGCGAGAAGTCCGGCTCGACGCCGGTCGTGTCGCAGTCCATGAGGAACGAGATCGTGCCGGTCGGGGCGAGCACCGTCGCCTGCGCGTTGCGGTAGCCGTTGACCTCGCCGACGGCGACCGCCTCGTCCCATGCCGTGCGCGCCGCCTCCAGCAGCTCGCCGTCGGCGCAGAAGCGGTCCGGGATCGCGTAGGACGCATCGCGGTGCATCCGCATCACCGCGTTGTGGGGCTCGCGGTTCTCCGCGTAGCGCTCGTACGGTCCGATCGCCCCGGCGATGCGCGCCGAGCCGAGGTACGCGCGCCCCGTCATGAGCGCGGTGATGGCGGCCGCGACGCCGCGGCCCTCGTCGGAGTCGTACGGCATGCCGTTGCTCATCAGGTACGCACCGAGGTTCGCGTAGCCGAGGCCGAGCTGCCGGAACGCGCGGGCGTTCGCGCCGATCTCCTCGGTCGGGTAGCTCGACGGGCCGACGACGATCTCCTGCGCCAGGAAGATGATGTCGACCGAGTGCTCGAACCGCTCGACGTCGAAGGAGCCGTCGGGCCGACGGAACTTCATCAGGTTCAGCGACGCCAGGTTGCACGCCGAGTCGTCCACGTGCATGTACTCGCTGCAGTTCGCGACCACGACGCCGTCGACCACGTAGGAGTGATGCAGCGGCTCGGTCAGGTTGTAGACGACCTCCTGGCCGTCTGCCTCGCGCGACACAAGCGCGGAGCCGGCCTTCGTGCGGTAACGCCGGGTGGTGCCCAGCAGGCTGCCCAGCGCGGCCTCCTTGCGCGGCGTCGAGAAGCCGATCGCCTCGGCGAACCGCTCGAGGTCGCTGCCGGAGATCCGCAGGTCGAAGCCCTCGCGTGAGGCGTACTCGACCTCGGTGCCGTCCTTGCGCGTGTAGCCGAAGCTCGGCTTGTCGCCGTCCGTGACGCGGTAGATGGTGGCGCGGATGCCGAACGCGGCAAGCAGGCGGCCGACGTCGCCCAGCAGCGCGCGCGAGCGGCTGCCGAGGCCGACGTAGCGGGTCGCCTTGCCGCCGCCCTCGATGCGGGCGACGCAGCCGTCGGCGCCGAACAGCCCTCGCAGGAAGGCCGACTGGACCTCCGTCGGCGCCTGGAAGACGCTCGCCGGCACGCGCTTGTCGTGGGCTCGGGCCGTCGTCACGCCGAGACCGCCCAGCAGCTCGCGCACCGCGCCGCTTCCGACGCGCAGCTGGACGGTCCCGTTGTCCATCTCCTGGCGCGAGGCTCCGCCCACCAGCTCCGCGAGCAGGCCGGCGTGCGAGCCGTCCAGCCCATCGGCGACGTCGTCGCCGCCGTAGACCCAGACGCTCGACGAGTCGGTCACCGCGCCGTCGCCGACGAGATGGCCGAGGAGCTCGCCGAGCCCCTCGCTCCAAGTGCGCGGCAGGTCGCGCTCGATCACCGAGCCGCCGCGCGAGAACGAGCGCGCCGGCGCGGCCACCGCTACGGGCAGCTCCCAGGCTGCCGCCGAGGCGGGCGTGGCCGCGTCGGAGAACAGGACGCGATCGTCGGCGGTCAGGTCCTCCGCGGCAACGTAGCCGCGGTTGAGGGTCCACAGCCTGTGGTTCGGCGTGCAGCGCAGCTCCTGCCCGTTGGCGAAGCGCAGGCGCACGATCGGCTTCACCCCGGTCTGCATCACGCGCACGGGCTGTGAGGCGACGACGCCCTCGCCCTTGGCCCGGGGGGCGGAGCCGTTCTCGCCCGCCGTCGCGCGGTGGGTGTAGACCTCGATGTCGGTCTCACCGGCCTGCCAGCGGTCGCAGAGCTCGGCGAACGGCAGCAGGCCCTTGGTGGTGTGGACGCGGGCGTCGCCCGGGAAGCACGGGTTCGACGCGTTGATGCGCCCCGAGTTGGGGCACGTGTGCCACTGGTTGATCGTCGTGTCGTACTGGACGCCCGGGTCCGCGCAGCGCCAGGCCGCCGCCGCGATCTTGTCCATCACGTCACGCGCGCGAAGCGTCTCGACGACCCTGCCGTCCTGGCGGGCGATGGTGTTCCACTCGCCGTCACTCTCGACGGCCTGCATGAACGCCTCGGTGACGCGCACCGAGTTGTTCGCGTTCTGGTACTGGATCGACGTGAAGCCGTCGCCGTCGATCGACATGTCGAACCCCGCGCGCGCGAGGGCGTCGGCCTTGTCCTCCTCCTTCGCCTTGCACTCGATGAACTCGACGATGTCCGGGTGGTCGACGTCGAGCACGACCATCTTCGCCGCGCGGCGCGTCTTGCCGCCGGACTTGATCGTGCCGGCCCATGCGTCGGCGCCGCGCATGAAGGAGACCGGGCCGGAGGCGGTGCCGCCCTTGCTCAGCGGCTCCATCGAGCCGCGGATCTTCGAGAGGTTGATGCCCGAGCCGGAGCCGCCGCGGAAGATGCGCCCCTCGCGCGTGTTCCAGTCGAGGATCGAGTCCATCGTGTCCTCGACCGAGAGGATGAAGCAGTTGTGCACGGCGACGTTGTTGGTGAGGTACTCGCCGGACTCGGTCTGGATGTCGAAGACCTCCATCTCGCCGAGGTCCTCGATGGCGACGATGCGCTCCTCGCGGAGGTCCGGGCAGCGCTTCGGGTTGCGCAGCTCGAGCGACTCGAGCAGCCGCTGCTGCTTGCGCTCGCTGACGAAGCCGACCAGCTCGGCGAAGCGCGCGCGCTCCGAGCCGATGCTGATCGCCACCTCGTGCAGGTCATGGCGGTCGTGGCGCGACTCACGCTTGCGGATGCGCCGCGAGTAGATCCCGAGCACGCCGAGGAGCAACTGGACGTCCTCGCTCCATCGCTCGCCGATGACCGCGAACCCGACGCGGCCGTTCTGCTCGCCGTTCCGGCGGCCGACCGTGACGTAGCCGTCGGCCTGGAAGATGCTGCGGAGGTAGGCGGCGATCTCGTCATGGTCGGCCGTGAACAGCTGGCCGGGAACGCGCATGTCGGTCCCGCGCGCGAGCAGGCCCCACCGCTCGACGAAGTCGCGCACCACCTCGCCGTAGAGCCGGATGCGCTGAACGCGCGTCTGCTTGGTGTCGGCGTCGCGCACCTTCCGATGCACGTTCGGCAGGGCCACGTCGAGGTTGGCCATCACCCAGTCGTACTCGGCCTGGTCGGCAACCTGGAACTCGATGGTCAGCGACCGGTTCGTGCCGTGGTCGTACTGCCCGACGAACCCGTCCGCCTGCAACCATCCCGCAAGGGCCGCTTCGGCCACGCGCACGGGATCGACGGTCGACTGCATCTCGTCGTCGAGCTCGAGCCTCCCGGCGCCGGCAGGCACGAGCGCGGGAGCAGCGACCTTCGCGCGATGGGGATGCAGATGCATCCGCATCCCGAGCTGGAGCTCGTCCATGCGCAGCCACCGCGGGGCCTGGCGCCGCTCATCGACCGCCTTGACGACGTGGTCCGGTGTGGCCTCGACGAAGCTGCCGTTGGCGAGCGTCGCCCGCAGCACGCGCTTGCGGCCGTTGGCCTTGGTGGCGACGATCCGGGTCACGCCGTTGGCGTCGTAGACCTCGCGACCGACCTGGTCGTCGGCCACGAGATCGCCCATCGGGACCATGCCGGCGGGGGTAGAGATCAGGGCGTGCGCCGGCTGGCACGCGGAGCACTGCGGCTGCTCCTCGAAGCCGACGTTGAACCAGACGGGGCTGTTGAACGCCGCCATCTGGTGCAGCAGGATGTACGTCAGCTCGGCCTCGAAGGAGTCCCCGTCGTCCGCCGTCGCGAAGTAGCCGCGGGCACGACCCCAGTCCGCGATCGTGCCCGCGACGCGCGAGACCATCTGCTTGACGGAGCGCTCGCGCGTCGGCGACTCGAGCTGGCCGCGGAAGTACTTCTGGGCGACGATGTTCGTGGCGTTCTGCGACCACGACTTCGGGAACTCGACGTCGCGCTGCTCGAAGGCGACCTTGTCGCCGTGGCCGATGCGCGCGTCACGGACCTCCCAGTCGACCGAGTCGAACGGGTGCACGCCGGGGGTGGTGAAGAGCCGGCGGACGCGCAGGGCCTCACCGGCCTGGAAATCGGTGGTGAGGGGGTTCTGTGGCGCGCTGGCTTCCATCGTCTGTGCTCCTTCCGCCGCCTCCGCTGGGCGACCGACTCGGCTCGTCTACTCGGGCCGGAGATGGTTGCGCGAGGGTCGGACGAACCCGTCGTGGCTCCCGGGGTGATCTTCGGCGAATTTGGCTTGCTAGAGCCGAAGAACGTACTTCAAGAAGTATAGTGGGGGGAACGTCAGACCCGCAAACAGCGGCGAAAACGACTCGCCCTACCGACGCCCGCGGCTGGGCCGCAGCCAGTCGCGCAGCTCCGCCCACGTGCTCCCGACGCGAAACCCGGCCTCGCCGAGCGCATGGCGCCCGGCCGGCAGCCAGCTCGGCTCCCACGCGGTCAGTCGCGCGACGCCCCACAGCAGGACGACGAGCGCCGCCAGTCCGAGCAGCACCGCGACGCCGACGAACAGGGGTGCGAGGCTCGCGACCATCGTCGCCTCAAGCTAGCGCCCGCAGCGCGTCCGCCAATAGCTCGTCCGGCGCCCGCGCGGCGTCGAGCACCACGAAGCGCTCCGGCTCGGCCGCCGCCAGCTCGTCGTAGGCCCGTGCGATCGTGGCGAAGAAGCCGTCGCCCTCGGCCTCGAGCCGGTCGACCGCCTCGCCGCGCCCCGCCGCCCGCGCCCGGGCGATCGCGGGATCCAGGCGCAGCAGCAGCGTCCGGTCGGGCCGCAGCCCGCCGGAGCCGAAGTCGTTGATGGCGCGCACCGCCTCCACGCCCAGGCCGCGCCCCGCGCCCTGGTATGCGAGCGACGAGTCGACGAAGCGGTCCAGGATCACGAGCTGCCCGCGCGCCAGCGCCGGGGCCACCGCCTCCTCGACGAGCTGGGCCCGCGCCGCCGCGTACAGCAGCGCCTCGGCCCGCGCGCCGACCCGCAGATCGGGGTCCTTGACGACCGCGCGCACCCGCTCGGCCAGCGCCACGCCGCCCGGCTCGCGCAGCAGGACCGCGCCCGGGAGCGCGCCGGCCAGCCCGGCCGCCAGCGTCGACTTGCCGGCACCGTCGATGCCCTCGATCGTGATCAGCGCCATCCGCGCGCAGCCTACGATGCGGGCATGCTCGCCGGCACCGAGGACCATCCCCACGCGCGTGCGATCCTCACCCCGGCTCTCCCGCCGAACGGCACGCCGAGCCACGCCTACCTCTTCCACGGCCCGGCCGGGAGCGGCAAGCGCGACGTGGCGCGGGAGCTCGCCGCCGCGCTGCTGTCCGAAGGGGCGCCGGACCCGGAGGCGGCCGCCGCCCGCGTGCGCTCCGGTGCGCACCCCGACCTCACCTGGGTCGCCCCGAGCGGCGCCGCCGAGATGCTCGTCTCCGACATCGACGAGCCCGTGGTCGCCGCCGCGACGCGCACCCCGTTCGAGTCGCGCCGCCGCGTGTTCGTCATCGAGCGCGCCGACGCCATGAACGACCAGGCCGCCAACCGGATGCTCAAGACGCTCGAGGAGCCGCCGCCGTTCGCGCACCTCGTCCTCCTCACCGACCGCCTCGGGGAGGTGCTGCCGACGATCGGCTCGCGCTGCCAGCCCGTCCGCTTCGACGCCCCTCCGCCGCACGTGCTCGCCGAGCGGCTGCAGCGCCACGGGATCGCCCCCGAGCCGGCGACCGCCTGCGCCCGCCTCGCGCTCGGCGACGGCGAGATCGCCCTGCGGCTCGCGCTCGGGCCCGGCCCCGCGCTGCGCGACGGCGCCGAGCGCTTCGCCCAGGCGGCGCTGGTCGACGACCTCGTCGCCACGAAGCCGTGGGCGGCGCTGCTTGCCCAGGCGAAGACGGCCGGCGAGGCCGCGGCATCCGAATGCGACGCGCGGACCGCCGCCGAGCTCGAGTACGCCGCCAAGCGCGACCGCAAGCGGGTCGAGCGGGAGGGGGCCGAGCGCGCCAAGCGCGCACAGCGCCGCGCCGACACGCAGGCACTCGACCTCGGGCTCCAGCTCGTCGGGCTGTGGCTGCGCGATCTCGCTGCGGTCGCCGACGGCGCTCCCGAGGTCGTCCACAACGTCGATCGCGCCGACCGGCTGCGCGCCGACGCCGAGGGCCGCAGCCCGCACCGGTTGCGCGCCGGGGTCGAGCTCGTCGACGACACGCGCTTTCGCCTGCAGCTCAACGTCACCGGCGAGCTGGCGCTAGAGGCGCTCGCCTACCGCCTCGCCGACGCGCTGCGCTAGTGCGGGTATCCGCCCCGGACGAGGGTGGGTAACTCCCTTCACGAGGCGTCCGACGGGCGAAGAGGATGCGGCATGCCCTCGATCACCACGCCACCGCCGCTCGTCACTCCCGAAGACGAGGCCTACGACGCCGCCCGCCAGGCCTGGAACCTCGCGGCGGACCCGCGACCCGCCGCGGTCGCCACCGCGACGACCGTCGACGAGGTTCGCGCCGTCATCGCCCACGCCCGCAGCCAGGGGCTGCGCGTCACCGCGCAGGGGACCGGCCATCTCGCGTCGGCGCTGCCCTCGCTCGAGCGCACGCTGCTGCTCAAGACCCAGATGGCGGGCCCGATCGCGGTCGACGCGGCGGCGCGCACGGCGCGCGTCCCCGCGGGCACGACCTGGGAGCCGGTCGTCATGGCGGCGGCCGAGCACGGGCTCACGGCCCTGCACGGCTCCGCGCCGGACGTCGGCGTCGTCGGCTACACGCTCGGCGGCGGGCTGAGCTTCTACGCCCGCGAGTACGGCATGGCGGCCAACCACGTGCGCGCGATCGAGGTCGTCACCGCCGACGGCGAGCCGCGGCGCGTGGACGGCGAGCACGACCCGGACCTCTTCTGGGCGCTGCGCGGGGGCGGCGGGGCGTTCGGGGTCGTCACGGCGATCGAGATCGAGCTGCTGCCGATCGAGCGCGTGTATGCGGGCGCGATCTTCTGGCCGGCCTCCGACGCCCCCGCCGTCATGCGGGCGTGGGTCGACTGGTGCGCCACCGCGCCGAGCTCGATCACGAGCTCCATGCGGATCCTCAACCTGCCGCCGCTGCCGGAGGTCCCGGAGCCGCTGCGCGGGGTCCCGCACATCGCCTTCGACGGCGCGTTCGTCGGCGACGCCGCCGCCGGCGCGGAGTCGATCGCGCCGCTGCGGGCGGCCGCGCCGCCGAAGATCGACATGTTCGCCGAGGTGCCCGCCACCGCGGTGATGCGCATCCACGGCGATCCCGAGGAGCCCGTCCCCTACCTGAGCCGCGACGCGATGCTCGGCCCGCTCGACGAGGCGGCGATCGACGCCTTCCTCGCGGTCGCGGGGGAGGGCTCCGGCTCGCCGCTGGTGGCCGCGGAGCTGCGGCAGCTCGGCGGGGCGCTGCGCGAGGCGCCGGCCGGCGCGGGCGTGACGGGCTCCATGCCGGCGGAGTTCATGCTCTTCGGGGTGGGGATGATGATGGCGCCCGAGCACGCGGAGGCGATGCCGCCCGCGCTCGAGCGGGTCATCTCCGCGATGCGGCCGTGGGAGACCGGGCTGCGGTACCTCAACTTCGCCGAGGCCGGCGGCTCGGCGGAGGCGTGCTTCGCCGCCGACGCCTACGCGCGGCTCGTGCGCACCCGGCGGGAGTGGGACCCCGACGGCCTGTTCGTCTCCAGCCACGACATCAGCTGATCGTCCCGGTCGCGGTGAGCACGATCACGAGGATCCCGAGCGGGATCCGGTAGATCACGAATATCGAGAGGGTGTGCGTGGCGAGGTAGCGCAGCAGCCAGGCGATCGCGGCGTAGCCGGAGACGAATGCGATCAGCGTCGCGATCACCGTCGCCTCCGTGGAGGTGCCGGTGTCGCCGCCGAGCTCCTTGAGCTGGTAGACGCCGCTGCCGACCACGGCGGGCACCGAGAGCAGGAACGAGAAGCGCGCGGCCGCGGCGCGGTCGAAGCCGCGCAGCAGGCCGGCGGAGATCGTGGCGCCCGAGCGCGAGACGCCGGGAATCAGCGCGAGCGTCTGGGCGAGGCCGACGAAGATGCCGTCGCGGGCGTCGAGCGCGCGGATCGGGCGGTCGCGCTTGCCGAGGCGGTCAGCCACGAGCATGACCAACGAGAACCCGATGAGCATCGTGCCGGTCAGGTAGAGGTCCCGGGCGCCGGACGCGATCTGGTCGTCGAAGGCGTAGCCGACGACGGCGATCGGGATCGAGCCGAGGAGGATGTACCAGCCGAGCTTCGCGTCGGGGCTGCGCTCGCGGTGCGGGACGCGCAGCTCGCGCAGGAACGCCACGAGGATGTTCCACAGGTCCCGCCGGAAGTAGAGGAGCACCGCCGCCATCGTGCCGAGCTGGATCACGGCGGTGAACGCCGCGCCCGGATCCGGCCAGCCGGCGAACGCGGGGACGACGCGCAGATGCCCGCTGGACGAGATCGGCAGGAACTCGGTCAGGCCCTGGACGAGCCCGAGCACGATGGCTTCGAAGACGCTCACGAGGGGGCGATGGAGCCGAGGCGCGGCACGCGCCCGCAGAGGTCGAAGGCGCGGAACTGCTTGAAGTGCCGGTGGTCCGGCCCGTGGAAGTCCGCAGAGCCGGTGGTGAGCAGGTCGAGCGCCTCGGCCCTGTCGGAGAGGAGGCCCGCCTGCTCGCAGGTGTGGGTGATGTAGAAGGCCTCGACGCCGTCGAGCCCGTAGCCGACGTAGCGGTCGATCGTGGCGACGACCTCGCCGGGGTCCTTGACGTCCCAGAACGGGTGGGCCCACACCGCGACGCCCCCGGCGGCGTGGATGACCTCGATCGCCTGCTCGACGGTCGGCATCGTGCGCCCGGCGAACGCGGGCGTGCCCTCGATCAAGTAGGCGACGAGCAGCGCCGGCGGGTCGGTGAGGCCCTCGGCCGCGAGGCGCTCCTGGTTGGCCGGGTGGGCGAAGGCGGCGGCGGCGATGTGCGGGCGGCCGACCGGCCTGCCGCTCTCCTTGCGCCGCCGGATCGAGGACTCGTCGAGCTCGAAGCCGAGCTCGCGGAGGTTGGCGATCATGCGGTCGGCGCGGCCGTCGCGGTCGGCGCGGTAGGCGGCGAGCCGCTCGCGCAGGGCCGCGTCACGGTGGTCGATGCCGTAGCCGAGGACGTGGATGTCGGGATGCGCGCCGTCGGGCGCGGAGATCTCGACGGCGGGGACGACCTCGAGAGCGTGGTGGCGCGC
>JANJUA010000160.1 GCA_024710825.1 Solirubrobacteraceae bacterium | reverse complement strand
CGCGGCGGACGCGAACATCGTCATCTTCGAGCGCATCAAGGAGGAGGTGCGCGCGGGCAGATCCATCCCCGCGGCGATCACCGCGGGCTACAAGAAGGGCCTGGCGGCGATCATCGACGCGAACGTCGTCACGATCGTCGTCGCGTTCATCCTCTTCGTCCTCGCGACCGCCGGCGTGAAGGGCTTCGCGCTGATGCTCGGCCTCGGCACGATCGTCTCGTTGTTCACCGCCGTGCTCGCCACGCAGGCGGTGCTCGGCACGCTCGGCTCGACCCGCCTGATGGCGCGCCGCAGCGCGCTCGGCGCGGGCGTCGAGCGGCCTCCGCGGCTGATCGACTTCATGGGCATGTCCAAGTGGTTCTTCCTGGTCTCCGGCCTGATCCTCGTCGTCGGGGCGCTGGCCATCGGCGGCAAGGGCGTCCCGCTCGGCATCGACTTCGAGTCCGGCACCCGGATCACCACGGCGCTCGAGCAGCCCACGGACGTCGACGGCGTGCGCGACGCGCTCGCGGGCGTGGGCTACGCGGGCGCCGAGGTCCAGCAGGTCACCAACGACGAGCTGGGCGACAACGCCTTCCTGATCTCCGGCGACATCCCCCCGGACGCGGTCCCGCAGATCCAGAACCAGCTCGAGGACGAGTTCGGCGGCACGCCCGAGTTCTCCAACCAGTCGATCGGCCCGACGTTCGGCGCCTCGGTGGCGCGCAGCGCGATCATCGCGGTCATCGCGTCGCTGCTGGTGATCTCGGTCTACATCGCCATGCGGTTCGAGTGGAAGTTCGCCGTGCCGATCGCCATCGCGCTGGCGCACGACATCCTGATCGTCGCGGGCACGTACGCCCTGACCGGAAGGGAGGTCACGGCCGCGACGGTCGCCGCCCTGCTCACGATCATGGGGTACTCGCTCTACGACACGATCATCGTGCTCGACCGCGTGCGCGAGAACGTGCCGCGGATGCCGCGCGCGGCGTTCTCGCAGATCGTCAACCGGTCGCTCAGCGAGGTGCTCGTGCGCTCGCTGGCGACGAGCTTCTCCACGCTGCTGCCGGTCCTCGCGCTGCTGCTCTTCGGCGGCGAGACGCTCACCGACTTCGCCTTCGCCCTGTTCGTCGGGGTGCTCTCGGGCGCCTACTCGTCGCTGTTCATCGCGACGCCGCTGCTGACGCTGTGGAAGGACCGCGAGCCCCAGTGGGAGATGCGCGCGAAGCGCATCAAGGCGTACTTCGGCACGATCCCGGCCTTCGCCACCCCGATGCCGGGCATGACGGCGATCGACGTCGAGCCGCCCGCGCCCAAGCGCCGACGCGGTTCCGTCACGGCGCCGCAGGACCCCACGCAGGTCTCGCGCGAGGAGTTCGACGAGATGGTGCAGGACCTCCACGTCGAGCCCGGCAAGCGCACGCAGACGGTCGAGGAGGAGCCGAAGCCCAAGCGCGGGTCGGCGGACGACCTTCAGCCCGAGGACCTCGTGATGCCGCGCCGCGACGACAAGCCGCGGGCCAACAAGCCGCGCAAGCCCCGCAACAAGCGACACGGGAGGCCGCGCTGATGGCGATCCTCGGCTGGGTGATGATGGGGCTGGCGGTGTGGCACTTCACCGTGTTCGTCCCGGATCGCTTCTGGGGCAGCGTCATCGGCGCCTTCGTCTTCGCGCTGGTCGGCTCGCTGGTGTTCGGGCTGGCGGTCAACGGCCTCGTGGTGCCGTCGCGCGAGGACACCGACATTCTGACCGTGCTCGAGGGCATCCCGGGCTCGCTGATCGGGATGGCGCTCTGCTACTGGATCGGCGTCCGCAAGGGCATCCGGCCGTTCGCCGAGCTGCCGCCCGGCACGCAGCCGCAGCACCCCATCGAGCCCTGAGCCTCCGCAGGGCCGGCGCCCGCGCGGATCCGTCTGCCGTCGGCCGTAGCGTGCCGGGCGGTGACCTCCTCCCGCCGCATAGTCCTGGGCGCCTGCCCGACCGCCGCCGTCGCCCGGCTGGAGGAGGAGCTCGGCATCGGCCCGGTGACCGCCCAGGTGCTCGTGCGGCGGGGACACGACGACCCGGCCGCCGCGCGGGCCTGGCTGGCCGCTGACGAGTCCCATCCGCCCGCGGCGTTCGCGGGGATGGACGAGGCGGTCGCGCTGGTGCGCCGGCATCTCGCGGCGGGCTCGCGCATCACGATCCACGGCGACTACGACGTCGACGGGGTCTGCTCGACGGCGATCCTCGTCCGCGCGCTGCGGTCGCTGGCGCCGGCCGAGGGCGGCCGCGTGGACTGGTACCTGCCGAGCCGGGTCGAGGACGGCTACGGACTGCGCTCGCACACCGTGGAGCGCCTCGCCGCGGGCGGGACGCGCCTGCTCGTCACGGCCGACTGCGCGATCACGGCGGTCGACGAGGTCGCCCAGGCGCGCGCGGCCGGGATGGACGTCCTTGTCACCGACCACCACGCTCCGCGCGCCGACGGCGTGCTGCCCGACGCGCCGATCGTCCATCCGGCGGTCTGCGGCTACCCGTACCCGCACCTCTGCGCGGCGGCGGTGGCGCACAAGCTCGCGGAGGCGCTGGGCGCGCCG
>JANJUA010000134.1 GCA_024710825.1 Solirubrobacteraceae bacterium | reverse complement strand
ACGTCGGCGGCACCGACCCCGACGTCTACCGCCGGGCGGAGCAGGCCGGCCGCGTGGCGCAGGACGTACCGACGAACCACAACCCGCGCTTCGCTCCGGTCATCCACCCGACGCTGGAGGCCGGGGTGCAGGCGATGGCCGCCGCCGCGCTCGACGCGCTCGACTGACTGAGCGCTCAGTCCCACAGCGCCCCGACCGTGGCCGCGACGTCGTGGCGCAGCGCCGCGATCCGCGCCGTCGCCGCCGCGATCTCGTCCTCGAACGCGCCGAGCCGGGCGACGAGCTCGGACTGCCCGCGCGGCGAAGGGAGCGGCACGCGCAGGCCGAGCAGGTCGTCGACGCCGATGCGCGGGTGGTTGGCGCCGACCATGAGGCTCGTCGCCTGCTCGGTCACCTCCGGCGAGCGCAGCAGGGCGGCCAGGAGGACCGGGTCGACGCGCGCGCCGTCGACCCGCAGGACCACCAGCTCGGTGGAGCAGATCCCGTCGCACGGGGCGAGCGCGACCTTGGCCAGGTACGGGCGCAGCCTGCCGTAGAGGAGGTCGCCGGCCGAGAACCGGCACTTGACGCTCTTGATCGCCGCACCGGGGACCGGGTCGGGCAGCGAGACCCGCCCGGTCCGCGCCTCGACGTGCTCCAATCCGAGGCACAGGAACCGCTCGTCGGGGTCGGCGCCCGGCCGTACCTGCTCGCGCCGGACCGAGGCCAGCTCGCCGACCTCGACCAGCGCGTGCGGAGAGGAGCGCCGGCCCGCCCCGCGCACGTACCGCGCCGCCACCAGGCGCGTCTGCGCCAGGTCGTCGACCGCCACCAGCGCCGACTGCTCCCCGTCGCCGCGCGCGCCGATCTCGGCGAGCACCCGGGGGAGGTCCGAGTCGCCGTTCGGGCGGCGTCCCGCGTTGAGCTCGTAGCCGTCGCGCCGGACGTCGAAGAGCCACACGCTGCGCGAAGGCCCCGGCTTGCGCAGCAGGACGATCCCGGTCCGGACCGCCGTGTAGGGGTGAAAGACCCCGCTCGGCAGCGAGACGACGGCCTCGACGCTCGCCTCTCGCAGCAGCCAGCGACGCACCCGGGCGTCGTTGCCCAGGTTCGTCAGCAGCCCCTCGGGAAGGACCACGGCCGCCCGGCCGCCCTCGGCCAGCGACGCCACGACATGCTGGAGGAACATCGCCTCCGCGGCCGCCGACGGCACCGGGAAGTCCCACAGCTCCTCGTGCGCGGCGATCGCGGCGCCGAACGGCGGGTTGGTCAGCACGACGTCGAAGCGGCCGGCGACCTGACCGGCGGCCACGAGCGAGTCGCCGTCGGACAGACCCGCGGGGTCGACCTCGTGGATGAGGAAGTTCAGGACGCAGAGCCGGCGCACGACCGCGTTGAGCTCCCGCCCGTGGAGCCGGACCCCGGTCCGCCCGTCGCCCGCCCGCAGCAGGAACCCGCCGGTCCCGGCGGCCGGGTCGTAGACCGCCTCGCCCGGCCGCGGATCCACCAGCGCGACCATCAGGTCGACGATGTGGCGCGGCGTGAAGTACTGCCCGAGGTGACCGGCCTCGCCGAGCGTGGCGACGAGCTGCTCGTAGACCGCGCCGTTGACGTCGACGTGCTCGTGGTCGAGCGACAGCTCCTCCGTCGCCTCCAGCACCCGCAGCAGCGTGCGGCCGTCCTCGATCTTCGGGTGGAAGCCCTCGACGAGGAAGCGCACCGGGCTGTCGGGGAGCTCGGCCTCGACGCGGCGCCGGAAGCCGGGGAAGAACGACTCGTTGAACCACGCCGCGGGATCCGTCCGAGACGCGCACTCCGCGAGGACGTCGGCGTCGCCGAGCAGGCCGTCGAGTCCGGCGGCGGACCGCGGCAGCTCCGCGCCGCGCTTCGCCGCGAGCCGGAGGAAGAGCAGGAAGCCGAGGTGCTCGATCGTGTCGAGCGTGTTGAGGCCCGCCGCGCGCATCGCGTTGGCCGCGGACCAGATCGTCCGCCGCACGCGCTCGCGCTCGAAGTCGGAGGACGGTGCATCGACGGCCACGTGACGCCAGGCTAGAGGCCGCGTCGGACGCGCGGCGCGCTCCTTCACGCACGCCGTCGCCTCGTATATGTTGCCCCTGTCATGGGTGCCGCAGCGCGCTTGACCAGGGGGACTCTGGACCGTGTCGCAGGGGGGAGGCTCGCGGAGCTCCCGTTCACGGTCGAGCTTTGGGACGGCTCCACGATCCCCGCCCGCCTCACGCCCGAGATCGGGGTGGTGCGCGTCAAGCGCCGCGCCGTCGCGCATCTGCTGCACGAGCCCAACCAGCTCGGCCTCGTCCGCGCGTTCGTCTCCGGCGACGTGGAGCTCGACGGCGACGTCGAGGCGCTGCTCGCCCAGCGCGCACGCTACGACGACATCGTCCTCGGGCCGCTCGACGTCGCGCGCGTCGTGGCCGCCGCGCTCGCGCTCGGCGGCCGCTCCGTGCTGCGCGCGCCGCGCCCACCCGCCTGCGAGCTGCGTCCGCGCGGTCGCCGCCACTCCCTGAGCCGGGACCGCACCGTCGTCCGCCACCACTACGACGTCTCCAACGACTTCTACCGTCGCCTGCTCGGACCCACGATGGTCTACTCGTGTGCGTACTTCGCCTCCGAGGAAGACACGCTGGAGGCCGCGCAGGAGCGCAAGCTCGAGGTGATCTGCCGGAAGCTGCGCCTCGAGCCGGGCGAGCGGCTGCTGGACATCGGCTGCGGTTGGGGCTCGCTGCTGCTGCACGCCGCCGAGCGCCACGGCGTGCGCGGCGTTGGGATCACGCTCTCCGAGGAGCAGGCCGCGCTCGCCCGCAGGCGCGTCCGCGACGCCGGCCTATCGGATCGCATCGAGATCCGCATCGCCGACTACCGCGAGATCTACGACGGCCCGTACGACAAGATCGCCAGCGTCGGGATGGTCGAGCACGTCGGGCTGGCGCAGCTCGACACGTACGCGCGGACGATCGCGGGGCTGGTGCGTCCGGGCGGCCTGATCCTCAACCACGGCATCGGCCGGATGTTCTCCGAGCAGGCGGGCGAGAAGTCGCTCATCCAGCGCTACGTGTTCCCCGACGGCGAGCTGCCGCCGCTCGCTCGCGTCCTCGGCGCGCTCCAGGGCGCGGGCCTCGAGCCGCGCGACGTCGAATCGCTGCGCGAGCACTACGCGCTGACGCTGCGCCGCTGGGTCGCGAACCTCACGAGCGAGCGCGACGCGATCGTCGCCGAGGTGGGGGAGGAGCGCGAGCGCGTCTGGCGGCTGTACATGATCGGCTCCGCACTCGCGTTCGACGACGCCGACATCAGCGTCTTCCAGGTGCTCGCCGCCCGGCCCGGGGCGCCGCACGGGCTGCCGCTGGCGCGCGGCTCCGTTCCTCTCGCCGCCGACCGGGTCTGAGCGGCGCCCGTGCCGCGTCGCTACCGCGCGACGGGAGCCGACCCGCCGTTCGGCGACTGGCGCGCCGCGCACGGGGTCGCGATGGAGGGCTACTTCTGGCGCTTCACCGACCCGCGCGCCGGGCGGGTCGTGATCGCGCTCTGCGGAGTCAGCAGCGGGCCGGCCGGCCCGTGGGCGGCCGTCGCGCTGGGCGGTCACCCGGGCGGCTTCCTCCGGGAGGCGGACCTTCCGCGCGCGGGCGCGCACGAGGCGGCCCTCGGCGCCTGGGCCGGCGACGGCGCCTTCGTCGCCGACGAGCACCGTCTCCACGTCGACCTCGGCGACGGCGCCCGCCTCGACGTCCGCCTGCACGACATCCGGCCGTGGCCGCGCCGGGCCGCGTTCGGCGGCCTGGGCGCCGCTCACGCGATCCCCGGCCTGAGCCAGTACTGGCACCCGCACGCGCTCGGCGGGCGCGCGGAGGGACGGGCGGTCCTGGGCGGCGAGACCGTCGACCTGGACGGCGCCGAGGTCTACGCCGAGAAGAACTGGGGCCGCGCCGGCTTCCCCGACGAGTGGTGGTGGGGACAGGCGCACGGCTTCGAGCGCCCCGACGCCTTGGTCGCGTTCGCCGGCGGAGACGTCGACCTCGGGCCGCTGCGGCTGCAGGCGACGGGGTTGGTCGTGGCGCTCGGCGACGACGTCCTGCGCTTCGGCAACCCGCTGCTGTCCCCGGTGCACGCCGCGGTCGGCGAGGGGAGCTGGCGGCTGCGCGGCCGCTCGCCACGCTGGCGCGTGGAGGTCGAGGCCCACGCTCCGCCGGCGACCGCGCACGTGCTGCCGGTGCCCGACCCCGCCGAGGGTCGCAGCTTCCCGGGGGCGCTCGAGCATCTCGCGGGCGAGCTGCGCGTGACCCTCCGGCGCCGAGGGCGCGGCCTGGCGTTCGCCGGCTCGTCGCCGCTCGCGGGCCTCGAGCACGGCGGCCGCGAGCGCGTGCGCGCGGAGCTCGAGCGCAGGCGGTCGGCATGAGCCGCGTGGCCCTGTGGATCCGGGCGACCCGCCCGCTGTACCTGCCCACGTCGGTGATCCCGGGCCTGGCGGGGGCGCTCGTCGCCGTCGGGGTGGCCGGCGCCGACTGGTGGGTGCTGCCCTTCGCGCTGCTCGCGCTGCTGCTCGTCCACGCGGGCACCGACGTCTGCAACGACGTCGAGGACGCCGCGCGCGGCGTCGACTCGCCCGACAAGATGGACAACTCGCGCGTGTTCAGCACGGGGCAGATGAGCATCCGCGAGGGCCGGATCCTCTACGCCGCGCTGTTCGCCGCCGCGTTCGTCCTCGGCCTCGGGATCTGCTTCCTCCCGGACCCCACCCGCCCGGCGCTGCTCGCCTATGGCCTGGCCGGGATCCTCGGCGGCTGGCTGTACACGGGCGGGCCCCGACCGTACAAGTACGACGGGCTCGGCGACCCGGCGATCGTCGTGCTGATGGGCCCGCTGCTCACGCAGGGCGCCTACACGGCGATGACCGGCGACGCGTTCCACGCGCCCGCGTTCTGGCTCGGCCTCGCGCCGGGGCTGCTCATCATGGCCGTGCTCACCGGCAACAACGCGTCCGACATCGAGGAGGACCGCGCGGCGGGCGTCCGCACGCTCGCCGTCCGCCACGGCTTCCGGCGGGCGCGTGCGCTGTTCCTCGTCGCGCTCACGGCCGCCTTCCTGGCGCCCGTCGCGCTCTGGGCGGCCGGCCTGTTCGAGGCGTGGATCCTGCTGCCGGTCGCGCTCGCGCCGGTGGCGGTCGCGCGCGCCCGCCAGGCGCTGAGCGTCCCGACCAGCGGAGACGACCGCCTGCGCACGCTCGCCCCGCTCACCGCGCAGCTTCACCTGCTCTTCTCCGTCCTGCTCTGCGTGGGCGTGGTGCTGAGCCGGGTCTGAGCCCTCGGTGCTAGCTCGGCTCGAGCACCCGCGCGAGTGCCTGCAGCGCAGCGTCGCGATGGCGCTGGAGCTCCTCGACGAGGCGCTCGGCGTCGCGCGCCCGCACGGCGGAGACGATCCGGTCGTGCGCGTCCACCGTCGCCTCCCGCTGCTGCGCGGCGTTGTAGTAAAGCGCCCGGTAGGCCTCCGTCGAGTCCCACAGCAGGCGGATCAGCCGCAGGGTGTGGCGCTCGCCCGACGCGTCGAGCAGCGCGAAGTGGAAGCGGCGGTTGGCGGCGAGCGCGGCGGCGACCTCGGCTTCGCGGGCCGCCCGCGCGCACTCCGCCGCCGCCTGCTCGATGCGCTC
>JANJUA010000115.1 GCA_024710825.1 Solirubrobacteraceae bacterium | reverse complement strand
GGCGGGCGCGGAGGCGGCGCCGTTCGTCGCCGACAGGCGCGCGAGCACCTGCCCGACCGTGACGGTGTCGCCGGCCTCGGCGAGGATCTCGGCGACGGTCCCGGTGGCGGGGCTGGGGACCTCGGCGTCGACCTTGTCGGTCGAGATCTCGACCAGCGTCTCGTCGGCCTCGATGGTCTCGCCGACGGCCTTCGCCCACTCGAGGACGGTGCCCTCGGTGACGGACTCGCCCATCGCCGGCATCGTGATCTCGATCATCTGCTCGGATGCATCGTCCGCGGGCGCCTCGGCTTGAGGCGCGGGCGGCGCGTCTCCGCTCTCGATCTCGCACAGGGCGGCGCCGACGGAGACGGTGTCGCCCTCGCCGACGAGCAGCGCCACGACGGTGCCCGCGGTGGGGGATGGGACCTCCGCGTCCACCTTGTCGGTGGATATCTCGACGAGGACGTCGTCGGCGGCGACGATGTCGCCTTCCTTGACGTGCCATTCCAGGACGACGCCCTCGGTCACCGACTCGCCCATCTGGGGCATCGGAACCTGCACCCGGGTCTCAACTGCCATGCGGGTGCTGACTCTAGCGCCCCGGCGCGGCAGCGTCCTCCCGCGCGCGGACGCGCCCCTCGCGGACGAAGCCGTACGAGCCCACGAACGGTCCCACGGCGCCGACCACGGACACGCAGACCGCCAGCCAGAGAGGGATGACGCGGAGGTGCACGGCGGCGATCGAGAGCACGCACATCGCGATCCAGCCGACGCCGTGCGCCCAGCCGAAGACGAGCTCCGCCGTCGCCAGCCCGGGGACGAGCCAGGCGACCAGCAGGCACAGGTACGCGGTCGAGTGGGCGAACGACGCCCACTTGAGGCGCTCGAAGGTGATCAGGCGGCTCACGCCAGCAGCGCGGCCATCGCACGCAGCTGCGGGTGCGCCTCGGCCGGCCAGTCGGCCGGGTCGGGCGGCCACCACGCGTGGTCGTCGTGCTCGTCGTCGCGTACGACCTCGGCGCCCGGCGGCAGCCAGGCCTGGCCGATGAACATCGCCATCCGCTGGGGCAGCGCGACCAGCGCCTCGCCGACGACGCGCTCGGGCACGACGGACCACTCCTCGCGCAGCTCGCGCGTGAGGGTCTCGACCGGGTTCTCGTGGGGGTCGACCGCCCCGCCGGCGCCGAGCGCCCATCGCCCCGCCCAGGACGAGAGCCACGCGGCGCGGCGCCCGGCGAGCCAGCGGCCCTCGGCGTCGCGCGTGACGCAGAGCGCCGAGAGGCTGTCGCAGGCGTCGCCCGGGACGAGGCGCAGCGCCCAGCGCACGGGCTGGAGCTCGAGCACGAGATGGCCCTCGGCGGTGAGGCGGTGGCCGGCCAGCCGCGCCGCTACGCCGTCGTGGCTCGGCGAGCCGCGTCGGCGCAGCGCCGCGATCGCCTCGTCGGCGGCGCGGTCATGCTCCGCGTCGGGCAGGAACGGCTCCGTCGACCAGCGCGCCTCGATCGCGTCGGCGGACCAGGGGCCACGGGCGAGGATCGCGGGGTGCTCGGACATCGTTGCGCAGCGTAGTGCCGGACACGGCGCTGGGGCCGGGCCGGCCCGCCGGTGCGAGGCGACGGCTTAGACTCGCGGCCGTGGCACGCCGCCCGCGCAAGCACTGGGGATGGGGCTACGCGGACGAGGAGCCGTCGGCGGCCGACGTCGCGGGCGCCGCGCCGCTGGTCGAGCGGCAGCTCGGCTTCCCCGCCCAGCCGGCCGAGGAGCCGGTCGCCCTCGACGCCGCGGCGCTGCGCGCGCCGCGCGAGCTGCCGCCCCCGCCGGCCGGCGTCCCGTTCGACGACGGCGACCACGCGCGCGCGACGCACGCGTGGGGCAAGTCCTACCTCGACGTCGTCCGCGCCTTCCGCGGCCGCTTCGACCACGCGCCCGACGCCGTCGTCCGCCCGGCCGACGAGGAGGACGTCTTCGCGGTGCTCGAGTGGGCGACCGAGACCGGCACGGTCGTCGTGCCCTACGGCGGCGGGACGTCCGTCGTGGGCGGTGTCACGCCGGTCGTCGACGGGCCGGTCGTCTCGCTCGACCTCGGCGCGCTGGACCGAGTGCTGGAGGTGGATCCGGTCTCGCGCGCCGCGCGCGTGCAGGCGGGCGTGCTCGGCCCGTCGCTCGAGGACCAGCTCGGGGAGCACGACCTGACGCTGCGCCACTTCCCGCAGTCGTTCGAGCTCTCGACGCTCGGCGGCTGGATCGCCACCCGCGCCGGCGGGCACTTCGCCACCGGGCCGACGCATGTCGACGACCTCGTCGAGGCGGTGCGGGCGGTCACGCCGACGGGCGCGTGGGAATCGCGGCGGCTGCCCGGGTCCGGCGCCGGGCCGAGCCCCGACCGGGCGCTGATCGGCTCGGAGGGGATCCTCGGCGTCGTCACGGAGGCCTGGATGCGGGTCAGACCCCGACCGGAGCACCGCGCCTCGCGCGGGGTGCGCTTCCCGAGCTTCGCGCTCGGGGCCGAGGCGGTCCGCGCGCTGGCGCAGTCGGGTCTCCAGCCCGCCAACTGCCGTCTGATCGACCCGGCGGAGGCGGCGCTGATGAGCGGCGGCGACGGCGAGCAGGCGCTGCTCGTGCTGGGCTTCGAGTCGTCCGACGCGCCGGTCGAGGCCGAGCTGGCGCGAGGGCTCGAGCTGTGCGTCGAGTGCGGCGGCACCTGGGACGAGGGGGGCGAGCGCGTCGGCGCCTGGCGCGACGCGTTCCTGCGCGCGCCGTACCTGCGCGACGTGCTGATCGCGCTCGGCGTGCTGTCGGAGACCTTCGAGACCGCCGTCACCTGGGACGCCCTGCCCGCGCTGCACGAGGCGGTGCTGGCGGCGGCGCGCGACGCGCTGGCCGACGATCGCGCGACGGTCACCTGCCGGCTCACGCACGCCTACCCTGACGGCGCGGCCCCGTACTTCACCGTGCTGGCGCCCGCGCGCCGCGGCGACGAGGAGGCGCAGTGGTGGGCGGTCAAGCGGGCGGCGTCGGAGGCGCTGCTCGCCCACGGCGGCACGATCACCCACCATCACGCGGTCGGACGCGATCACCGCCCCTGGTACGACCGCCAGCGCCCGGAGCCGTTCGCGGCGGCGCTGCGCGCGGCCAAGGCCGCCGTCGACCCGGCCGCGATCCTCAACCCGGGGGTGCTCGTCGACCCATGACGCGCGTGGCGGTGCTGGGGCCGGGCGGCGTCGGGGGGTTCGTGGCCGCGGCGCTCGTGCGGGCCGGCGTCTCGACCACCGTCGTGGCGCGCGCCGAGACCGCCGCGGCGATCGCGGAGCGCGGCCTGCGGGTGTCGAGCGTGCGGATGGGCGACTTCGTGGCGCATCCGGCGGCGACGGCGCGGCTCGACGACGAGGTGGACGTGCTCGTCGTGGCGACCAAGGCCACGACGCTCGCCGCGGCGCTGCAGCGGATCGACTGCGCCCCCGGCCTGGTCGTCCCGCTGCTCAACGGGCTCGACCATCTCGCCGCGCTGCGCGAGCGCTTCGGGCCGCGCGCGGTCGCGGCGACGATCCGCATCGAGAGCGACCGGACGGAGCCGGGGGCGATCGTCCAGACGAGCCCCGGCTACCGGGTCGAGCTGGCGTCCGACCATCCGGCGCCGCGTCCGCGGATGGCGGCGTTCGCCGACGCCCTGAGGGGGGCGGAGATCCCCGCCCGGCTCGGCGACACCGAGGCGCGCGTGCTGTGGAGCAAGCTGGTGCGCCTCAACGCGCTCGCCTGCACGACGGCCGCCTACGACCTCCCGCTCGGCGCGATCCGCGAGCACCCGCGGCGGCGGCTCGACCTCGAGGGCGCCGTCGACGAGACCGCCGCCGTGGCGAACGCGGAGGGAGCGGGTATCGCCGCGGACGACACGCTGCGCGAGCTGTGGGAGGCACATCCGGGCCTCGGCTCGTCGATGCGCCGCGACGTCGCGGCGGGGCGCGAGCCCGAGCTCGACGCGATCGCCGGAGCGGTGCTGCGCCACGGCGTCGCCCACGGGCTGGCCTGTCCGACCGTCGAGCGGCTGGCGGGCCGGATCCGGGAGCGGCTGGAGGGATGACTCGGCTCGCGATCGGCGATACGGTGTAGGCGGATGGCCGATCCGTCGAAGGTGGGCAAGAACCTGCGGGCGTTCCAGATTGCCCTGAACGCCCATGACCGCGAGAACCCGACCCACACCGCGTGGGGTATCGGGCTCGCCCACTTCGACATGGAGCGCCTCGGGTTCGACGAGGGCGAGGAGATCCTCCCCGGTATCCGGATCCAGTCCGACGGCGGCGTGACCGGCAACTTCCGCGTGCTCTGCGACGGCGACCACGACGCATCGCTGGAGGAGCAGGAGGAGGACGTCGTCGAGGCGGTCTCGACGCAGACGGTCAGCGTGCCCGTCGGCGGCGGCCACGGCACGCGCGAGCGCGAGATCTAAGCCAGATCCGCCGACGCGGCGGCCAGGCGCTCCTCCAGCGACAGCAGCAGGCCGAGGTTCGCCTCGCCGAGCAGCACGCCTACGGCCGCGACCGTGCGCGCCTGGTCGTCGGCGGCCGCGGCCGCGCGGACCGCGGCGAGCGCCGCGGGCGCGAACGAGGACGGTGGACGGGCGGGCGGCGGTGAGGCGCGGCGGTCGGCGATCGCCAGCGCGAGCTGTCCGTACCAGCCCTCGACGCGCTCCAGCGAGAGCGGCACCGCCGGCCGGGGCGCCGCGCCGATGCGCCGCGCGAGGACGCGGAAGGCGTCGCCTGTGAGCCGCAGCCGCCCCGCGCCGGCGGCCAGGGACGTGTACGCGCTGACCGGCGTCGTGGTGAAGGCGCGCTCCGACAGGCGCTGGCGCAGCGCCGCGTCGAGCCGGTGCTCGGCCTGCAGCGCGGCCTCCCGCGCCGCGTCGAGGTCGGCGGGCGCGCGGCCGTCGGCGAGCACGGCGACCGCCTCGCGCAGGTAGGCGCCGGCGCGGCCGTAGGCGGTGGCGAGGCAGTCGCGCAGCAGGTCGCCCGCGCCGCGCGGCCAGAGCAGGAGTCCGACGACCAGGCTGATCGCGCAGCCCAGCGCGACGTCCTCGACGCGGACGAGCCCGAGCTCCCAGCCGGCCGGCGACAGCAGGTTGAACAGCACGATCACGACCGTCGTGAACCCGGCCTGGCCGACCGCGAACGAGATGGCGCGCGGGGCGTAGGCGGCGAGCAGGACACCGGGCGGCACGGCGATCCAGAGCGCGATCTCGTTTGTCCCGATCGCCGCGACGATCGCCCCGCCCGCGACGATCCCGGCGGTCGTCCCGGCCAGCGCCTGGAGCGCGCTGGCGCCGGTCGTCAACGCGCTCGAGCGCAGGACGCCGAGCGTGCCGAGGACGACCCAGAAGGAGTGCTGCACGCCGCTGAGATGACCCGTGACGACCGCGGCGGTCAGGCCGGTCGCGCCGCGCAGCGCGTTGCGGGCCCACGCCGAGCGCAGCGTGAGATGGTCGCGCGCGAGCGCCGCGGCGGTGGCGAGCGCGTGCCGCTCGCGCGCCATCGTCGCGGCGGACGCCGCCAGCTCGCCGACGACGCGCACCACGTAGGAGCCGGCGCGCAGGGTGAAGACCTCGCGCAGGAGGGTGTCGAGCTGCGCGTCGTCGTCGCGCACCGCGGGGTCGCGCATCGCCTCCAGCGCCTCCTCGAGGACCGTCTCGCGCATCCGGTCGAGCGCGGTGGGCGCGAGCGCCGCGTGGCCGCCGGCCAGCAGCGTCGCGGCGGCCCCGAGCTCCGCCGACATCCGGGACCGCGCGGCGCCGCGGACGGGCAGCGCCGAGCGGGCGGGCTCCTTGGCGTGCTTTCCGAGCGCCAAGCACCAGACGACGTGGTCGACGAGCACCGCCAGCGCGGCGCTGCCGCCCGCGGAGCCGGTCGGGCGGTAGGGGGTGGCGACGAACCTCCGCTGGAGCTCGTGGACCGCCGTGTCGGCGGCGGCCAGCGCGGCGTCGCGACCATCCGTCTCGGCGGCCATCAGCTCCGCCAGCGCCGTGCAGGCGCGCGCTGCCGCTCGACGCAGCTCGTCCGCCGGCCGGCGGGGCCACAGCAGCACGAGCGCCGGGCCGCAGACGGCGACGGCGATCCCCAGGCCGGCGAGCCGCGGCGCTATCGCGTCGCCCCCGGCGGGCACCATCGCGGGCAGGATGAAGAACAGCAGCGTCGCCGGGGTGGCCGCGGCGAAGTACCCGTTCAGGACCCCCGCGAACAGCACCGCGAAGCCCACCGCCGCCATCCCCGCGCCGGCCAGGACGACGTCTCGCGAGCACAGGGTGCCGAGCGCGATCAGCACCGCGCCGGCGGCGACGAGCCCCGCGTAGGCGGCGAACCGGGCGCGCGCCGGCCCGGAGAAGTCGGCGAAGACGAGCAGCGCGAAGCCCGAGAACAGGGCGAAGAGGCCGATCTGCGCGTCGTCGGCCGCGAGGTCGCCGATCGCGAACGCGATCGGGATGGCGATCGCCGCGCGCAGCGCGGCGTGCAGGGCGGCGCGGTCGATGTCGGGCGGGCGCAGGCGGCGGGTCGGCCGGCGCCCCCGCGTCATGCGATCTCGAGGTCGCGGCCGAACGCGCGGCGGAAGAGCCCGCGCTCCCGCTCGGCGGCCCAGCGCGCGACGCTGACGTCGCCCTCGGCCTCCAGGCGCAGCACGACGGCGCCATCGCCGTTCGGCTCGAGCAGCGCCCGGCGCACGATCTGGTCGCGCGAGCGCTCCAGGCCCTCCGCCAGCCGCAGCAGCGTCGCGCCGCGCTCGAGCACGGCCTGGTCGCCGTCCCGGACGATCGCAGCGAGCTCGGACGGGAACGAGGGCATGCCCTTGCGGTGGTAGCGGGCGATCTGCGCGACGATCACCACCTCGCGCGGGGAGAAGCCCGGCACGGCGCCGTTGAGGACGAGGTAGCGCGTGTGCTTGTGGTGGTCGTCGTAGTCGATCGCCATGCCGATGTCGTGCAGCATGGCCGCGGCCCACAGCAGCTCCCGCTCAGCGGGGTCGCCGTCGTGGAGGCCCTCCGCCGCGAGCATGTCGAACATCTCGAGCGAGAGTCGCGCGACGTGCTCGGTGTGGGCTCGGTCTACGCCGTACTGCGCGGCGAGGTTCTCGACGCTCGCGCGGCGCACGTCTGCGAACAGCGGCTCGTCGGCGTCGGCGAGGTGGCGCTCGAAGAAGATCCCCTCGCGCAGGCCGGCCTCGGTCACCTCGACGCCGTCGAAGCCGCCGTGCTCGACGATCGCCTGGACGGTCACCGCCCCCGCGAGGATGAGGTCGGCTCGTGCGGGCTTGATGCCGGCAACGCGGCCGCGCTCGGCGGCGGGCAGCTCGGCGAGCCGCTCGACCAGGGCGTCCAGCGCGTCGGTCGTGAGGTGGTAGCCCTGGACGCCGATCGACGGCAGGCCGGCCGCGGCCGCCGCGGCGGCGGCCAGGTTGCGGATCGTGCCGCCGATCGCGACGAGCCGCTCGCCCGACGCGGCGACCCACGGCGCGTCCTCGAGCGCCGTGGCGACGTGGTGGCGCAGCGCCTTGAGCTGCTTGCGGCTCGCCGGGCCGTCGTCGGCGAGGAAGCGCTCGGTTATGCGGACGGCGCCGAGCGGCCAGGACGCGAGCGCTCCGGCGCGGCGCTCGTCGACGGCGACGAGCTGGAGCGAGCCGCCGCCGAGGTCGAGGACGGCGCCGTGGGCGAGCGTCGACGAGTTGACCGCGGCGAGGTAGCCGTAGCGGGCCTCCTCCTCGCGGGAGAGGATGCGCACGGGCAGCGCGGCGCGCTCGACGAAGGCGGCGCCGTTCTCCGCGTCGCGGATCGCGCTCGTCGCGACCGCGACCACGTCGTCTATCCCGGTCGCGCGGCAGAAGTGGTCGAAGACCTCGACGACCGAGTGCCCGCGGCGCATGCGCTCCTTCGCCAGCCGCCCGGTCGACGCGAGGCCGGCGCCGATGCGGACGGCCTCGTAGATCTCGTCGGTGCGCCTCCACCAGCCGTCGGCGGCGCCGAAGACGACGAGGCGGAAGGAGTTCGAGCCGAGATCGGCGACCGCGGTGCGGTGCATGGGCCCATCGTCGCAGCGCCGACGGCGGGGGTGAACCGCGCGTCGCTGTCGACTTGACGTCGCTATGCGACGCAAACTCGACAGCGACCTGCGTCTGGCCGCCCTGGCGACGCGCCAGCACGGCATCGTCAGCCGGACGGAGCTCGGCGTGCTCGGCTTCAGCCCGAGCGCGGTGGATCGGCGGATGCGCTCAGGGCGCCTCCATCAGCTCCATCGTGGCGTCTACGCGGTGGGCCACCGCTCGCTCACGCCGAGGGCGAGATGGCTGGCGGCGGTGAAGGCCTGCGGCCGCGGCGCCGTGCTGAGCCATGCCGCGGCGGGATCGCTCTGGGAGCTGCGCGCGAGCGCGGCGCGCCTCGTCGACGTGACGGTCCCGACCGCCGCCGGTCTGATCGCCCCCT
>JANJUA010000056.1 GCA_024710825.1 Solirubrobacteraceae bacterium | reverse complement strand
GTCGCTGGTGAGGAACTCGGCGAGCTTGTGGACCTGGCCGGGGCCGAAGGCGACGTCGACGAACGGGAACTGGCGGAAGACCTGCTCCTTGACCGACTGCGCCCAGCAGCCGCCGACGCCGATCAGGCGCTCCGGGTCCTTCGCCTTCAGCGCCCTCGCCTGGTTGAGATGGGCGATGAAGCGATCGTCGGCCTTCTCGCGGATCGAGCAGGTGTTGAAGAGGATCAGGTCGGCGTCGGCGGGCGCGCCCGCCTCGGCGTAGCCGAGCGACTCGAGCATGCCCTTCATGCGCTCGGAGTCGTGCTCGTTCATCTGGCACCCGAAGGTGGTCACGTGGTAGCGCTTGCGCAGGCTGGAGGTTCCCGCCATGTCGGCCCGAAGCCTAGAGCCATCGGCAGCGGCCCGCCGCGTCCACGTCGAGACGTCCCCCCACTCAGCGCGGCGCGGGCGAACGGGCCGGGACCTCGACGGACCGCGTGACGTCCATCGCGCGCGCCTCCTCCACTCCGACGATCTCCCGGCCCAGCGGGAGCAGGGAGACCGGGATGAGCTTGAAGTTCGCCAGGGCGAGCGGAATGCCGATGATGGTGAGGCAGAGGGCGATGCCGGTCACCAGGTGTCCGAGCGCGAGCCACCAGCCGCAGAGCACCACCCACAGGACGTTGCCGATCGTCGACGCCGCTCCGGCGTCCGGGCGCCGGACCACCGTCTTGCCGAACGGCCAGAGGGCGAACACCGCGATGCGCAGCGAGGCGATCCCGAACGGGATGGTGACGATCAGGACGAAGCAGACGAGCGCGGCGAAGGCGTAGCCGATGGCCATCCAGACGCCGGCGAGCACGAACCAGATGATGTTCAGGACGAGCCTCATGGCGCCGCCTGGAGCAGGACCTGGATGAGCGTGAGCGTCGTCGTGGGACGGATGGCGAGCGTCGTCCCCGGCGCCAGCTGCCAGCTCATGAGCGTCCCCCCGCTGGTCGGGTTCTCGTAGACGCTGGTCGGAGGCACCGACGACGCCGCGGCCACCGCGGCCGCCTGACCGTATCCGGAGAAGCTCAGCTTGACGAAGCTGGCGCCGACGAGCTCCAGGGCTCCCCCGGGCATGAACATGACGCTGCTGAAGCTCTCCTGGAACGGCGCTTCCGTGGGCGCGACGACGATGGGGTCGCCCGGAGGGAGCACGAGATCGGTGTCTACGGCATCGATCGGCAGCGGGTCGACGAACAGGCTCACGTCCCGCAGCCGGCGCGGCGGCGTGCCGTCGTGCGCGCGCACCGTGTAGCGCATGCCGCCGCGGACGCGGCGCGCGTCAAGCAGCTCCACGACGGTCTGGGTCGACCGCCCGCGGTGCGATCCGACGAGGGCGGCGTTGGGCGGATCGTCCTCGAAGCCGCTGCTCCACAGATCGGCGAAGCGATCGACCGAGAACCTCGAGCTGCGCCGCTGTGGGCGATCGTCGAAGCGCAGCACCGTCGCCGGCGTACCCCGCAGCGTGAGCGTGAGGCGGGCGCCTCGCTGCTCGACGACCGTCGCCGAGCGCGCCGTCTGCACGAACATCTCGGTCGAGGCGGCCGCGGCGCCCGGCGCGGTCGCGAGCGCGATCAGGAGCACCGGCGCGTAGCGACCCGCACGCCGAAGGCTGGAACGGAGCATGACCGAGGGATCGACGGGATCCGGGCCGGCCTTGAGGGATGAACGGCCGCGCTCGCCGCGGATCCGCCGCGCCGGGGCCGCGTCAGCGGGCGTACTCGGTCGCCCGCGACTCCCGGATCACCGTCACCTTGATCTGGCCGGGGTACTCGAGGTCCTTCTCGATCTGGCGCGCGATCTCGTGGGAGAGCACGATCGCGGCGTCGTCGTCGACGGCGTCGGGCAGGACCATGACGCGTATCTCCCGGCCCGCCTGCATCGCGTAGACCTTGTCGACGCCCTCGTGGCGGGTGGCGATCTGCTCGAGGTCGCGCAGGCGCTTGACGTACTGCTCCAGCGACTCGCCGCGGGCCCCGGGCCGGGCGCCGGAGAGCGCGTCGGCGGCCTGGACGATCACGGCCTCGATCGTCTGCGGCTCGACCTCGTTGTGGTGGGCCTCCATCGCGTGCGCGACGGCCTCGGACTCCTGGTGGCGGCGCGCCAGGTCGCCGCCGACGAGGGCGTGCGGGCCCTCGACCTCGTGGGAGACCGCCTTGCCGATGTCGTGCAGCAGCGCCGCGCGGCGGGCCGTCTTGGCGCTGGCGCCGAGCTCGTCGGCCATCAGTCCCGCGAGGTGCGCGGTCTCGATCGAGTGCGCGAGCACGTTCTGGCCGTAGCTGGTGCGGAACTTCAGGCGGCCGAGCATCGCGACGAGCTCGGGGTCCAGGCCGCTGACGTTCGCCTCCAGCACGGCCGCCTCGCCCTGCTCGACGATGTGGCTCTCGAGGTCGGACTTCGCCTGGTAGTAGGTCTCCTCGATCCGAGCGGGATGGATCCGGCCGTCCTCGAGCAGCCGCTCGAGCGTCATGCGGGCGACCTCGCGGCGGACGCCGTCGAAGCCGGACAGCACGACCGCGTTCGGGGTGTCGTCGATGATGAAGTCGACGCCCGTGAGGTTCTCCAGCGCGCGGATGTTGCGGCCCTCGCGGCCGATGATGCGGCCCTTCATGTCGTCGGACTGGAGCTGGACGACCGAGACGGTCGTCTCGGCGGCGTGGCTGGCGGCCAGCCGCTGCATGGCGATCGAGAGGATGTTGCGGACGCGACGCTCGGCGTCGCGCTTGGTCTCCTCCTCGACCTGCCGCAGAACCTTGGCGTGGGCGTGGCGGGCCTCGTCCTCGATCTCCTTGAGGAGGATCGCCTTGGCCTGCGCGGCGCTGAGGCCGGAGACGCGCTCGAGCTCGCGCTGCAGGAGCGCGCGGTCGCGGCCGAGGCGCTCGCGGGCCTCGGCGAGCTGGGCGCGGTCCGCGTCGACCTCGCGGACGCGCTTCTCGTGCTCGGCGACGCGGCGCTCGAGGTCGCGGCTCTGGCGGGCGAGGTCGTCGGCCGCCGCGTCGCGCTGGACGTCCTCGACGGCGGCGACGGCGCGCTCGGCCCGCACCTCCGCCCGCCCGGCGGCGGCCGCCGC